>NZ_JBICKE010000073.1:0-65559 GCF_043103865.1 Pseudomonas sp. yb_5 | reverse complement strand
ATGGGGGGCCATACCTACCCTGACAGAAAGGGCCGCCTTGCAGGTGTATTACGTGCGACTCCGAATGCCTGAGGCCTGTTCAACCATAGGTTGAAACCTGACAGGGGTGTAATTGAAGTCTTTGGTTTTATAGATGTTTTGTCGCAAGATTTTGATTCTTGTGTATTGTTTGTCTTGTTGTGGCTTGGGTATCGTGCTGACGGTTCCGCTATACGCTTTTACGATTGTTCGGGTTATATCTGAAAAACGTTGGCCGAACGACAGTTGCCCGTCTGGTCCAGGTTCTCCAGAGTGACAAGCGATTATGTGTATTTTTTCGTAGCGCTCAAAGCTGATTTTTGGGTGGACAGGTGTTCGTAGAGTGCATCTGCATCCATTCCGGCGACCTTGGATTTTTTTCCGTGCGCATAGATATTGAGCGCTTTCTTTTGCCAGAATCGTTTTCTGGACGTAAATACCGCCAAGTTGTTCTCCCTCAGCAGAACCTTGCCGCGCATATGCCCCGTCGGATCAGAGGCATTTACAGGGTCCCCGCCAGGTAGGCGTAGCAGTTGATACCACCAGCTCCGAATGGGCTCACAGAATCAGGGCCTGCGAATCTCATCAGCATTGGGTTGTAGCCGCGATAGCCGTTACCTAATAAGTAATATGAGGTAACAGGGTCGCAGTACTCTCCCTTGAATCCCGCAAGCATGCCCCCAGCGGCATGAGAATATCCCCATGGATTGAAAACTACCGGTGCCGTGCTGTTGATGGTCAATAGCATCAAGGTCGAGCCTTTCACGTCACACGCTAGCAATTCTGTACGTTCGTTGCCCGATTGTTTATGTGCAGAGAATAGAGCATGAACGTTAGCTCGCAGAATCGAAGATGCACCGCTGTCTTGCAGGGTGGTGGTGATCTCATCATTGCTATATAGATATAACATTTCAGGGGTCCATTCCTTTGTTGTCCGGTAGTAATGGAGTCCTTTATCTGATTCAAGCGTCATGCGCTACTGGTAAAAAAGCCAGGTTGGGCCTGCCCCGTGACAGCGGCGCCCCCACAGGAAGGTGTGGCCCGAAACAGATGCGGAGCGGCCTTACATCCCACTCCGGCGCACATGCTTCACCAGCACCTTCTCCAACAACTCCCACATCGCCGGGTCCGTACTGAACGCCACGTTGAACCGCATCCACCCGGTCGCCTTGGCGTCGACCATGAACAACTGCCCAGGCCCAAGCATGATGCCTTTCTCCAGCGCATCGTCCAGCAACGCTGCACTGTCGGGAATCGCCGGATGGCGGGTCCAGATGTACATGCCTTCATCCGATTCGGTGAACAGTTCAAAGCCCAGTCGATGCAGGTGCCGGCCAACTTCCTGATGCGCCTCGGCCAGGCGCTGGCGCAGGCGCTTGAGGTGCTTGCGCCAGCGCCCGTCGATGATCGCCGCATACACCACGCGCTCCATCACCTGCGAGGTGGTCAGGCCTGAGCGCATTTTCAGGTGCAGCAGTTTTTGCATCAGCTCGGGATTGGCCAGCATGTAGCCGACCCGCACGTTGGGCGAAATGCTCTTGGAGTAGCTGCCCACGTACACCACCTGCTGCAGATGGTCGAGGCTGGCCAGGCATGGCTGTGGCTCGGCGACCATGTCGGCGTACAGGTTGTTCTCCACCAGGCGGAAGCCATGCTGGCTGGCAAGCTGCAGCAGGCGGTGCAACTGCGGTAGCGGGGTGCGCGAGCATGTCGGGCTGTGCAGGTGCGGCTGGGTGAAGAACGCCGTCGGGCGGTGGTGGGTGAGCAATTGCTCCAGCTGGTTCAGGTCGTAGCCGGCCGGTGTACGGGGTACGCCTACCAGGGTTGCGCCTTGGGTCCGCAGGATGCTCATGAGGTTCGGGTAGCCGGGGTCGTCCACCAGCACCACATCGCCTGGGCGTACCAGTGTGCGTGCGGCCAGGTCCAGGGCCTGGCTGGCGCCGTGGGTGAGCATCAGCTGTGCCGGGTTGGCGACGATCGACAGCTCTTGCTGCAGGTTCTGGGCGGTCAGCGCACGCAACTCCATCAGGCCCATGGGGTCGCCGTACCCCGACAACTCCAGCGGGCTGCCTGCCACTTGGCGCAGGCCGCGGCGCAGGCCGTCTTCGTACATCCAGTCGTTGGGCAGCCAACCGCACCCCGGCTTGTACGGCAACTGGCGGATTTCGAAGATCTGCTGCAGGTACCACTCGGAGTTGAACATTGGTCGACTGGTGTCGGCCTCGGCGTTGTGCTGCTCCAACAGGTCGCCCGCCGCACGGTTGACGAAGAACCCCGCATTGCCACGGCTCACCAGCAGCCCTTGGGCAACAAGGCGGTCGTAGGCTTCGACCACGGTGAAGGTACTCACCGAATAGCTTGCGGCAAATGCGCGGATCGACGGGACCTTGGCGCCTGGCTTGAGGGTTTGGTTGTCGATCAGCTCGCGCAGCCCATCGATGATCTGGTTGACCAGCGGGGTTGAGGAGTCTGGATGTAATTCGAACATTCGGGGCCTTCAGGGTGCGTATCGCCTGGCGTTTGCAGGGTGTACTGCATGGGCGACCTATACAGTGCAGTGCGAGATTCATGCCACTGTGCATGGCTCTCTGCGTCGGACATTTTTACATTAGGTGTCGGATATCGCCACATAAAGCATGTTCAGTTCGCCTCAGGCAGTCGTCCTGGGGCGCGTCAGCAGGCCGCCATGGAAGGTCTGCGTGTGTTCGTTCACACCATCCTGCCCGCATTAGCACTGATGTACAGGTGAAATCGCCAGCCATCGGGGTTTCACAGTTTTCCTTGGATAAAAAGAAGCACGGGGTACACAACTGATGGACGCAACATCCACAACCACCACCGCGAAAAGCGGGCATGAGAGCAAGCTCAGTGCCTCGCTGAAGTCGCGCCACCTGACGATGATGTCTATCGCCGGGGTTATTGGCGGCGCCTTGTTTGTCGGTTCCGGCAGCGTGATCCACAGTGCCGGCCCAGCCGCTGTCCTGGCCTACCTGGCAGGCGGCATCCTGGTGGTGCTGATCATGCGCATGCTGGGTGAAATGGCGACTTCCTCGCCTGACACCGGCTCGTTCTCGACCTACGCCGACCGTGCCATTGGCCGTTGGGCCGGTTTTACCATCGGCTGGCTGTACTGGTGGTACTGGGTCATCCTCATGGCCTGGGAAGCCTATGTGGCGGGCAAGATCCTGCATGGCTTCTTCCCCGACGTTAGCGTCAACGTGTTCGTGCTGGCCACGACCCTGTTGCTGATCACCGTCAACTTCTTCAACGTCAAGCACTACGGTGAGTTCGAGTTCTGGTTCGCCTTGATCAAGGTGATTGCGATCGTCTGCTTCCTGATCGTGTGTACGGCTGCCGTGATGAACATCTGGCAGTTCGGTGAAGTGCGTGGCATCAGCCACCTCACCGCCGAAGGCTTCATGCCCAATGGCATCACCACCGTGATCGGTGCCTTGCTCGGGGTGATGTTCGCCTTCCTCGGCGCCGAAATCGTCACCATCGCCGCTTCCGAAGCCAAGGACCCGGCCGCGCAGATCGTCAAGGCGACCAACTCGGTGGTCTGGCGTGTGTGCCTGTTCTACGTCGGTTCGATCTTCCTGATCGTCTGCCTGGTACCGTGGAACGACCCGCACCTGGGTGTTTCTGGCTATGGCGCTTACCGCCGTACCCTGGAACTGCTGGGCGTGCCGTATGCCGAGCTGCTGATGAACTTCGTGGTGCTGACTTCGGTGAGCAGCTGCCTGATCTCTGGCCATTACACCGCATCGCGCATGCTGTTCTCCCTGGCCCAGCGTGGTGACGCGCCGTCGTTCTTCAAGATCACCCGCGCCGGTACCGGTGTACCGGTGTACGCGATCATGGGTTCGTGCGCCGTGGCCGTGGTGTGTGCGTTGATCAACTTCAGCGAGACCCTGCGCCCGAAAGACGTGCTGGACACCCTGATGAACACCACCGGCATGATCGCCCTGCTGGTGTACCTGGTCATCGCCTTCTCGCAACTGCGCATGCGCCGCAAGCTGATTGCCGAGGGCAAGGAAGTACGCCTGAAGATGTGGCTGTTCCCATGGCTGACCTACCTGGTGATCGCGTTCATCGTGGCTGCCCTGGTCACCATGGCCTTCATGCCTGACTACCAGATCCTGGTCATTTCCACCGGTATCGCTGCGGCGGTCGTGGTGGCGATGGGTGTGGTGCACCAGATCCGCTCTGGTAGCAAGCAGCACTAAGCGTCACTCGCGTCTGGAAACGGCCGGCTCCCTTGGGGACCCGGCCGTTTCGCGTTGTTGGGCCTGGGCTTTTTCTGCGGGCATGTGGAAGCGCTGGTTCATCCACGGTGAGCCGAGCAGGGCGGCGGCGGCGATCAGGGCCAGGATGGCGAGGGCGATGTAGGTCTTCATGGGCGTGCGCATGGAAGGACTGACTTCAAGCATAGGTGATCAGTTCCGGGGTAATCCTTTTGCAACCGTCCCTCCGGGCGACAGATGGCATATGCTAGGCACATAGCCTGCCCAAAGGAGCCGCACATGGCCTGGTCCGCCACTCAGTATTCCCTGTTCGAAGACGAACGCACGCGCGCCGTACGCGACCTGATTGCCGCCATCCCGCCACGGCCGGTGCGCCACGCCACTGACTTGGGGTGCGGCCCCGGCAACTCGACCGAGGTGCTGCTGCAACGTTACCCTGACGCCCAGGTGACGGCACTGGACAGCGACCCTGACATGATCGACAAGGCCCGTGAGCGCAAGCGGCTGTGCATCCCGCGTGTGCGCACGGTCATTGCCGACATTGCTGGCTGGACTGCCCCCGAGCCGCAGGACCTGATCCTGGCCAACGCCTCGTTGCAATGGGTACCTGACCACGCCTTGCTGTATCCGCACCTGGTGCGCCAGCTCAGCGAAGGCGCCAGCCTGGCCGTGCAGACCCCGGACAACCTCGACGAACCAGCCCACCGGCAGTTGCGCGAGATCGCAAGCCAAGGCCCCTGGGCGGCGAAGTTCGCCGACTTGCAGCTGCCGCCCCGGCACAACGCGGCGTTCTACTATGACTTGCTCAGCCCGCTGTGCGCACGGGTGGACGTATGGCGTACCACCTATCATCACCCGTTGATGGGGGGCGCCGAAGCGGTAGTGGAATGGTTCAAGGGGTCGGCGCTGCGGCCTTATCTGGCCAGGCTGGATGAGCAGGAGCAGGCCGACTTCCTGCAGATGTACCTGCAGGCCATGCAGCGCGATTATCCGCCGGCCTCTGATGGCAAGGTCCTGTTGCCCTTCCCGCGGTTGTTCGTGATCGCTACCCGCTAGGGCGGCGCCAGCGCCAGGCCACGTAGCTGTAGATGCCGAGGTTCAGCGCCAGTACGAGGGTGCCCAGCAACAGCTGGATCTGCGGGGTCAGGCCGGCGGGGTAGATCAGTGGCCAGACGTAGTGCTCGACGAAGCTGCCCTGGTAACCTGCGTCACCGGCGGCATTGCGCATGTGGTTTTCCCAAGTGGTCAGCGGGCAGCCCAGGTGCAGGCACTCCACCGCCAGGCCCCAGGCCAGGACCGGCAGGTGCAGCAACAGGGCAGGGCGCCAGCGCAGCACCAGCAGCCCGCCGAACAGCACCAGCAGGATGAAGGCCAGGTGCAGCAGCACCAGGGTGTCGGCGGCAAGGCGGTAGAGCATGGGTTGGGTGCCTGGATTGGGGTTATCCCAGCATAGTTGGGTTGCCTGATCTGGCCCCTTCGCGGGCTCGCCCGCTCCTAAAACGACACAGGTTCCGGATGCTGTGCAGGACCTGTGGGAGCGGGCGAGCCCGCGAAAAGGCCAGCACAGTGCTACACCCCTTCCTCGACCATCTGCAGGAAAGTCGCCACCACCCGGCGCGTACGCTGCTCGCTCAGGCACACCAGGGTCTCGGTCAAATGCCGCTGGCAATCCACTATCGGCAACGCACACACTCGTGCATCGGCACCAAACTCTGCCGCCGATACCACGCCCACACCAATGCCTACCACCACCGCCTCTCGCGCCGCTTCCCGGCCCTCCACCTGGATCGCTGCGCGTATCCGCAACCCGGCGCGTTGCATTTCTTCCTCCAGCGTCTGCCGCGTCACCGAGCCGGGCTCGCGCAGCACCAGTGGCGTGTCATCGAGGTCGGCCAGGCTGATCGAGCCGCGGCTAGCCCATGGGTGGTGGTGGGAAACGAACGCCACCATCGGGTCACGACGCAGCGGCAGGCAATGCAGGCGCTCATCGTCGACATCCCGGCCCAGCAGGGCCAGGTCGGCCTGATAGCTGAACAGCCGCGCCAGCGATTCGTCGGTATTGCCCGTTTCGATCTTCACCTGGATCCCCGGATAGCGCTGGCAGAAGCGGGCGATCTCCGGCAGTACGTGCACCGGCGCATCCACTGCCAGCACCAGGCTGCCGGTCTGCAGCGCACGCGAGTCGTGCAGCAGTTCCTGGGCTTCGGCCTCGCAGGCGAACAGGCGCTGGCTGATGCCCAGCAGCCGCTCGCCAAGGTCGGTGAGCTGCACCGAGCGTTTGTTGCGGTGGAACAGCAAGACGCCGAAGCGCTCCTCCAGTTTGCGCACCTGGTCGGACACCGCAGGCTGGGTAAGAAACAGCTTTTCCGCAGCGCGGGTAAAGCTGCCGTGGACGGCCACCGCGTGGAAAGCCTTGAGTTGGGCGTGGGAAACCGACATGACGACCTCAGTAACAAGCTGGGCTTATTTGTGTAATACGATAAATCGATTTTATTTATCTTACAGCAACTGTTTCCATGTATTTCAGCCCGACGCTGGCACCACGAATGCCGCCAGGGCGATGGTGCCTACTCGGCGCCACCTGACCCGATGACAGCCTCGTCATCGCTGTGCGTAACACAAGAACAAGACAGGCGTTTCTTCACATTCTGCCGGCACACTTGAGCAAGAGGTCAGACTTACATGAATCATTCCCTAGCCGCGTTCAAACGCTGGCGTATCCAGATTTTCGCCATCACCTGGCTGGCCTACGCCGCCTTCTACTTCACCCGCAAAGCCTTCTCGGTGGCCAAGCTGGGCATCGCCGAAGACCCAGGCTTCATGCTCGACAAGGCCGCCATGGCCAACCTGGACGCCATCTACCTGGCCGCCTATGCCGTGGGCCAATTCACCTGGGGCATGCTTGCCGACCGCTTTGGCCCGCGCGTGGTCGTGTTGGGCGGGTTGCTGATTTCTGCGGCGGCGGCAGTCGTGATGGGCAGTTACGCAACCTTCCCGATCTTCGCTACCTGCATGCTGGTACAGGGCCTGGCGCAATCCACCGGCTGGGCCGGCTTGTGCAAGAACATCGGCAGCTTCTTCCCGGCTTCGCAGCGCGGACGGGTGCTGGGCCTGTGGAGTTCCTGCTATGCCTTCGGCGGCCTGGTGGCCTCGCCGTTCGCGGGCTGGTGGGCCTACACCCTGGTGGGTACCTGGCATGCGGCGTTCTTCTCCAGCGCGGTCGTGGTGGCGCTGGTGGCGGTGCTGTTCTTCTTCCTGCAGCGCAACAAACCCGAGGACGTCGGCTTGCCGGCGGTTGAGCCCGAGCCGCAAAGCATGGCCCCGGCCGACAACCTGTGCAGCGTTTGGGCGCCACTGCGGGAAATCCTGCGCAACCGCACGGTGTTGACCCTGGGCCTGGCGTACTTCCTGCTGAAGCCGGCGCGCTACGCCATCTTGCTGTGGGGCCCTGTGATCGTCTTCGAGCAGATGCCCTCGGTGGGCAAAGTGGGCGCGGCAATCATCCCGACTGCTTTCGAACTGGCCGGGCTGCTTGGCCCGATCATGATTGGCCTGGCCTCGGACAAATTGTTTGGCGCCCGGCGCATGCCGGCCTGCGTGATCAGCCTGGTGCTGCTGACCGTGACACTGGCGTTGTTCATGGCGGCCATGAACACCGGCAGCGTGCTGCTGGTGGTGGCCCTGCTGTTCGTCATGGGCCTGACCCTGTACGGGCCGGACTCGATGATCAGCGGCGCTGCAGCCATCGACTTCGGCACCGCCAAGGCCGGCGCCACCGCAGCAGGTTTCGTCAACGGTTGTGGGTCGGTGGGCGCGGTACTGGGCGGGTTGCTGCCGGGTTATTTCGACGGCGTCACGGTGTTCATCGTGTTCGCTGGCTGCGCGCTGTTCTCGGCGCTGGTGTTGCTGCCGCACTGGAACAGCCGGCCGGCCATCAGCCCGCAAGGCACCGACGTGGCACCGAACACCAGCATGGCAATCAAGCCAATGCGTACTTAAAGGAAAGCGAGCGAATGAGACCCTTCTGGCTGCAACAGGCCCTGGATTCGGCGCAGGAGGCGGTATGCCCGCCGCTGCAAGGCGATACCCGTTGCGATGTGTGCATTGTCGGCGGTGGCTATACCGGCCTGTGGACGGCGCTGATGCTCAAGGAAGCGGTACCGGCCCTGGATGTGGTGCTGATCGAGGCCGACATCTGCGGTGCCGGTGCCAGCGGCCGCAATGGCGGGTGTGCGTTGTCTTGGTCGGCCAAGTACTTCACCCTCGAACGCCTGTTCGGGGGGGAGGAGGCGGTGCGGCTGGTGCGCGAGTCGGAGCGCAGCATCGCAGACATCGGTGTGTTCTGCACGGCCAATGGCATCGACTGCGACTTCCGTCTGGACGGCACGCTGTACACGGCCACCAACGCAGCCCAGGTCGGTGCCACCGACGCGGTGATCGCCGCGCTGGAGCACAAGGGCATCAACTCGTTCCGCCGCTTGCCGCTGGAGCAGGTGCAGCGCCTGGCCGGTTCGGCACGGCACCTGGAGGGCTGGTTCTCGCCGGCCGCTGCCACCGTGCAGCCGGGCAAACTGGTGCGCGGCCTGCGCCGGGTGGCCTTGCAGCGCGGCGTGCGCCTCTACGAAGGCACCGCCATGACCGGCCTGGAGCACGGTGCCCCGGTGCAGGTACGCACGGCCCACGGCACGCTGCGCGCCGACCGTGTAGTGCTGGGCCTCAATGCCTGGATGGCGCGCGTCTTCCCGCAGTTCGAGCGCAGTGTGGCGATCGTTTCCAGCGACATGGTCATTACCGAACCGTGCCCCGAGCTGCTGCGCCAGATCGGCCTGGACAGCGGGATCAGCGTGCTCGACTCGCGTATTTTCGTGCACTACTACCACAACACCTCCGATGGCCGGCTGATGCTCGGCAAGGGCGGCAACACGTTTGCCTATGGCGGGCGGATGTTGCCGGTATTCGACCAGCCGTCGCCGTATCGGCGGTTGCTGCGCGAAAGCCTTGGCGGCTTTTTCCCGGCCTTGGCCGAGGTGCCACTGGCGGCCAGCTGGAACGGGCCGTCGGATCGCTCGGTGACCGGCCTGCCATTCTTCGGCCGGCTGGACGGGCAGGGCAACGTGTTCTACGGCTTCGGTTATTCCGGCAGCGGTGTTGGCCCGTGCCACATGGGCGGGCAGATTCTTTCGTCGCTGGCGCTGGGGCTGGACAACCCGTGGACCCGGTCGCCGCTGGTCAAAGGGCCGCTGGGGCTGTTCCCGCCCGAGCCGATCCGCTACCTGGGCTCGCTGATGGTGCGCAATGCCATCCGCCGCAAGGAGCAGGCCGAAGATCGTGGTGTGCGCCCGCGAAGGCTGGACGTGCGGTTGGCGCGGTTTGCCGCAGCGGCGGGTAAGGCCGATAAAGGCTGATGAGATTTCTTGTCGATCCCATGCTCGAGGGCGTATAAAATGCACCCACTTTTGGCCGGTCGCTTCCTGAACCGGCCGCTGAAACAAGAGAGTCGACATGGGCGCACAGTGGAAAGCCAAACATAGAGAAACAGCGGCCAATGCCAAAGGCAAGATCATGGGCAAGCTGTCCAAGGAAATCCAGATCGCGGCCAAGTCGGGTGCCGATCCCGACATGAACCCACGCCTGCGCCTGGCCATCGTGCAAGCCAAGAAGGCTTCGATGACCCGCGAGACCCTGGATCGGGCAATCCGCAAGGGCGCAGGCCTGGACGGTGATGCCGTGCAGTACCACGCGGTGAGTTATGAAGGTTTCGCCCCGCACCAGGTGCCGCTGATCGTCGAGTGCCTGACCGACAACATCAACCGCACCGTCGCGCAAATCCGCGTGCTGTTCCGCAAGGGCCAGCTGGGTGCCAGCGGTTCGGTAGCGTGGGACTTCAACCATGTAGGCCTGATCGAAGCCACGCCTGCGAGCGCTGACGCTGATCCGGAAATGGCCGCGATCGAAGCCGGTGCCCAGGACTTCGAGGAAGGTGAAGAAGAGGGCTCGACCCTGTTCATCACCGACACCACCGACCTGGACGCGGTACAGAAGGCCCTGCCGGAGCATGGTTTCACCGTGACCGCGGCGAAAATCGGCTACACCCCTAAAAACCCGGTAAGCGCGGCCAGCCTGAGTGCTGAGGCGTTGGCCGAGGTCGAAGCGTTTCTCGAGGCGATCGACGAGCACGATGACGTGCAGAACGTCTATGTTGGCCTGACCGAGTAATCGTCGGGGCCGCGTTGCGGCCTGTTTGCGGGCAAGCCCGCTCCCGCAGGTTTTTCACGATGCTGAACGATGTGAGAACCCTGTGAGAGCGGGCTTGCCCGCGAGAAGGCCCTTGAATTCCACCGCAGGGAGCCTGCATGAACCCCACCTTCGCCTCCCTCAGCCTCGCCCACCTGCGCACCCTCGACCACCTGTTGCAGCTTAAAAACCTCAGCCACGCGGCCGAGCGCCTGGGTGTCAGCCAATCGGCCCTGAGCCGCCAGCTGGCCCACCTGCGCGAAGCCTTCGATGATCCGTTGCTGGTGCGCCAAGGGCGTGGTTACGTGCTTAGCGAACACGCCGAAGCCCTGGTCGAGCCTTTGCGCCAGGTGCTCGAAGAACTGCACGCGCTGCGCCAGCCCGCCATCTTCGACCCGGCGCGTTGCGAGCGGCGGTTCTGCCTGGCCGCTTCGGATTATGTGGCCGAGCACATGCTGCCGCTGCTGGTGGCGGCGCTGGAGCGCGAAGCGCCAGGTGTGTCGCTGGAGTACCGCACCTGGCAGGCCGGCCAGTACGCCTTGCTGGCCAGCGGAGAAATCGACCTGGCGACCACCTTGTTCGACGAGTCGCCGCCCAACCTGCATGGACGTCTGTTGGGTGAGGACCGCGCGGTATGCCTGATGCGCCAGGATCACCCGCTGGCCGCGCAGGCCGCGCTCAGCCAGGCCGACTACCTGGCGTACAAGCATGTGCGCATTTCGGGTGGTGGCGACAAGGACAGCTTCATCGATCGGCACTTGCGTGCACAAGGCCTGCAGCGGCGGGTCAGCCTCGAAGTGCCGTTCTTCTGCGCCACGGTACAAGTGATTGCCAACAGTCAGGCCGTGGCCACGGTCCCCGAGCACATCGCCCGGCAGCTGAGCCGTTTGCATGACCTGGCCTGGCGACCACTGGGCTTCATCGACCACAGCCAGCGGTACTGGGTTGTGTGGCACCAGCGCCTGCAGGCCTCGGCCGAGCACCGCTGGTTGCGTAACCGGGTATTCGAGTTGTGGCGCCAGTCGCAGTTTGGTGTACAGGGCGGGCATGCAGGTTCGCCATAGCAGCTATGCGGGAAGCGGGGTTATTCGGCCGGGGATAGGTGCCTAGACTGGGGGCATTGTGTTGATTGTGCGGCTTCTTCGCGGCTGTAGGAGCGGGTTTACCCGCGAAAGGGCCTGCACAGGCAATGGATAACCCCCAGGAGAGCTAGCGTGACCCCCGAACAATTCCGCCAGTACGGCCACCAACTGATCGACCTGATTGCCGACTACCGCCAGACCGTGGGCGAACGCCCGGTCATGGCCCAGGTCGAGCCTGGCTACCTCAAGGCTGCCTTGCCCGCAACTGCCCCTCAACAAGGCGAACCTTTCGCGGCCATTCTCGACGACGTCAATAACCTGGTCATGCCCGGCCTGTCCCATTGGCAGCACCCGGACTTCTATGGCTATTTCCCTTCCAATGGCACCCTGTCCTCGGTGCTGGGGGACTTCCTCAGTACCGGTCTGGGCGTGCTGGGCCTGTCATGGCAATCCAGCCCGGCCCTGAGCGAACTGGAAGAAACCACCCTCGACTGGCTGCGCCAGTTGCTCGGCCTTTCTGCTCAATGGAGTGGCGTGATCCAGGACACCGCCTCGACCAGCACCCTGGTGGCGCTGATCAGTGCCCGTGAGCGCGCCACCGACTACGCCTTGGTACGCGGCGGCCTGCAGGCCGAAGCCAAGCCGTTGATCGTGTATGTCAGCGCCCACGCTCACAGCTCGGTGGACAAGGCTGCACTGCTGGCAGGTTTTGGTCGCGACAATATCCGCCTGATCCCCACCGACGAACGCTACGCCCTGCGCCCAGAGGCACTGCAGGCGGCGATCGAGCAGGACCTGGCTGCCGGCAACCAGCCCTGCGCCGTGGTTGCCACCACCGGCACTACGACGACCACTGCCCTCGACCCGCTGCGCCCGGTGGGCGAAATCGCCCAGGCCAATGGGCTGTGGTTGCACGTAGACTCGGCCATGGCCGGCTCGGCGATGATCCTGCCCGAGTGCCGCTGGATGTGGGATGGCATCGAGCTGGCCGATTCGGTGGTGGTCAACGCGCACAAATGGCTGGGTGTGGCCTTCGATTGCTCGATCTACTACGTGCGCGATCCGCAACACCTGATCCGGGTGATGAGCACCAATCCCAGCTACCTGCAGTCGGCGGTGGATGGCGAGGTGAAGAACCTGCGCGACTGGGGCATTCCGCTGGGCCGTCGGTTCCGTGCCTTGAAGCTGTGGTTCATGTTGCGCAGCGAGGGTGTAGACGCATTGCAGGCGCGGCTGCGGCGTGACCTGGACAATGCCCAGTGGCTGGCGGGGCAGGTCGAGGCGGCGGCGGAGTGGGAAGTGCTGGCGCCAGTACAGCTGCAGACCTTGTGCATTCGCCATCGACCGGCCGGGCTTGAAGGGGATGCGCTGGATGCGCATACCAAGGGCTGGGCCGAGCGGTTGAATGCGTCCGGGGATGCCTATGTGACGCCGGCTACACTGGACGGGCGATGGATGGTGCGGGTTTCGATTGGTGCGCTGCCGACCGAGCGGGGGGATGTGCAGCGGCTGTGGGCACGCCTGCAGGACGTGATCAAAGGCTGAAGCCTGTACGGTACGTGTGTGAGCGGGCTTGACCGCGAAGGGGCTGCAAAGCAGCCCCTGCAATCTATCAGTGACTCACCGCCTGAAAGCTACCTTTACGGCTGGCTTCATAGGCTGCCTTTTCCATCGGCTTGGCCTCTGGGTTGCCCAGGTCTTCCATCGCCAGGCGGTGGGTTTCCGGGGCAATGTAGGCCGCCAGGGCGCACACGCCGGTGATGAAGAAGGCCAGCCCACCGACTACCAGCGGAATATTGTCCGAGCCGGGTGGGGCGACCATTGCGAACAGCGCGGGCAGCATGGCGGTGAGCATGGTGCCGATGTTCTGCGCGATGGCCATGGCCGTCACGCGGTAGCGGGTGTGGAACAGCTCAGGGTAGAAGCTTGGGAATACCGCGTTGTAACCCTGGTAAACCATGCCCCACATGACGATCGAGGCGGCGAACGCCATTGGCACGTTCTGGATGCTGATCGCATAAAGGTAGACGAAGGCCAGCAGGCCTGAGCCCAGACAGCCAGCGATCATGGTCGGGCGACGGCCGATCTTGTCCGACAGGTTGCCCACGAACGGGATCACCAGCACCGCGACGATGTTACCGACCACCGGAATCCACAGGTACACACTCTTGTCGAAGCCGATGCCATACGCCGGCTGCACCGCGTAGGCCGCACCGAAGATGGTGGCCACGACCGGGATCACGTTCATCAGGGCCATGAACATCACCAGCACCATGTGCTTCCAGCTGTGGCGGAAGGCTTCGCTGATGGGCGATTTGACAACCTTGTCCTGTTTCTCTTCTTGAACGAACGCTGGGGTCTCGTGCACTTCCTTACGGATGATGAAGCCGGCAATCAGCACGACGGCGCTCATCAGGAACGGAATGCGCCAGCCCCATTCGGTAAAGGCTTCGCTGGGCATGAAGTAAGCCAGTGGCAGGAACACCGCTGCCGCCAGGACCTGGCCCGCTTGCACACCTTGCAGGGTGAAACTGGCGTAGTAGCCTCTTCGGCCAAACGGCGCGTGCTCCATGATCATGGAACTGGCACCGGAAATTTCCCCGGCCACGGCAAAGCCCTGGATCAGTCGCAGCACAACCAGCAAGGCCGGTGCGAGGTAGCCGATGTCGTGGTAGGTGGGTAGCAGGCCGACAGCCATGGTCGACAGGCCCATCAGGAACATGCACAGCAGAAGGACGTTCTTGCGACCGCGGGTGTCACCCCAGTGGCCCAGAACGAAGGCGCCGACCGGGCGTGCCAGGTAGCCCACGCCATAGGTGGCCAACGAGGCAATGATCGCCATCTTCGGGTCGGTGTTGGGGAAGAAAATCTGCGGGAAAATCAGCGCCGCGGCCTGGGCGTAGATGAAGAAGTCGTAGTACTCGAGTGCCGAGCCTATCCATCCACTGGCGGTCGCTTTCTTTGCTTGCGAGCTGGAGTGAGCCATCGTTGTCTCCGTTGTTATTGTTGTTTGCGCAGGTTCCGCCAGAGGTTATGCCAAGGCAGGAGGCAACGGTCGGTGTGCCTGCGTCTGTGGTCCATGTTGACCACGGGGCCGCGGTCTAGCAATTCGCTAAAACGGGTTTTGTGCGATAATCGAACGCAAAACTAACCATTCCGTACAAAGAGATTGAAGCGTCGACTTTACCTGCGAATAATCGATCGTGCCATAGACTGTGACAGGGGTTATTTGCCCGAATGGCACCGTATTCCTCCAACAACAAGGAACTCCCGCCATGCAGCGTTCGATCGCTACCGTGTCCTTGAGCGGCACTCTGCCGGAAAAGCTCGAAGCCATCGCCGCCGCCGGTTTTGACGGCGTCGAGATCTTCGAAAACGACCTGCTCTATTACGCTGGCAGCCCGCGCCAGGTGCGCCAGATGTGCGCCGACCTGGGCATTGCCATCACCTTGTTCCAGCCTTTTCGCGACTTTGAAGGCTGCCGCCGTGACCGCCTGCAGAAAAACCTCGACCGCGCCGAACGCAAGTTCGACCTGATGCAGGAACTGGGTACCGACCTGGTGCTGGTGTGCAGCAACGTCCAGGCCGATGCCCTGGGTGACGAGCAACTGTTGGTCGACGACCTGCGCCTGCTGGGCGAACATGCCGGCAAGCGCGGCCTGCGCATTGGTTACGAAGCGCTGGCCTGGGGCCGCCACGTCAACACTTACCAGCAAGTGTGGAACCTGGTGCGCCAGGCCGACCACCCGGCACTCGGGGTGATCCTCGACAGCTTCCACACCTTGTCGCTCAAAGGTGATCCAAGCGCGATCCGCGACATCCCCGGCGACAAGATCTTCTTCGTGCAAATGGCCGATGCGCCAATCCTGGCCATGGATGTGCTGGAGTGGAGCCGGCACTTTCGCTGCTTCCCGGGGCAGGGCGAAATGGACATGGCCGGTTTCCTGGCACCGATCCTCGCCACGGGCTACCGTGGCCCGCTGTCGCTGGAAATCTTCAATGACGGTTTCCGCGCCGCACCGACCCGGCAGAATGCTGCGGACGGCTTGCGTTCGTTGCTGTACCTCGAAGAGCAGACCCGCTTGCGCCTGGAGCAGGAGAACACGCCGATCGAGCCTGGCGTACTGTTCGCTCCGCCGCCGGCCAGCGCTTATGACGGCGTGGAGTTCCTGGAGTTCGCGGTCGACGAAGCCGTCGGCGCGCGCCTGGGCAACTGGTTGAAGCGCCTGGGTTTTGCCGAAGCCGGCAAGCACCGAAGCAAAGAAGTGCAACTGCTGCGCCAGGGTGATATCAACATTGTGCTGAACGCTGAACCGTATTCCTTCGGCCACAACTTCTTCGAGGCCCATGGCCCGTCGCTGTGCGCCACTGCGTTGCGGGTCAAGGACCAGCAAGCGGCCCTGAAGCGGGCCACCGCTTTCCGTGGCCAGCCGTTCCGCGGCCTGGTCGGCCCCAACGAATGCGAAGTGCCGGCGGTGCGTGCGCCCGATGGCAGCCTGCTGTACCTGGTGGAGCAGGGCACTGCCGGCCACACCCTGTACGACACCGACTTCAGCCTGGACAACAATGCAGCCGCGACCGGCGGGCTGCGCCGCATCGACCACATGGCCCTGGCCCTGCCGGCCGAGTCGTTGGACAGCTGGGTGCTGTTCTACAAGAGTTTGTTCGACTTCGCCGCCGACGACGAAGTGGTGCTGCCCGACCCGTATGGCCTGGTCAAGAGTCGCGCCCTGCGCAGCCAGTGCGGCACCTTGCGCCTGCCGCTGAACATCTCGGAAAACCGCAACACCGCAATCGCCCATGCGCTTTCAAGCTACCGTGGTTCCGGCGTACATCACATCGCCTTCGATTGTGATGACATCTTCCGCGAAGTGGCAAGGGCCAAGCTGGCAGGGGTGCCGCTGCTGGAAATCCCGCTGAACTACTACGACGACCTGGCGGCGCGTTTCGATTTCGATGACGAGTTCCTCAGCGAGCTGGCGTACTACAACGTGCTGTACGACCGCGACGCCCAAGGTGGCGAGCTGTTCCACGTCTACACCGAGCCGTTCGAGGAGCGTTTCTTCTTCGAGATCATCCAGCGCAAGGCGGGATACGCCGGTTACGGCGCTGCCAACGTCGCGGTGCGCCTGGCAGCCATGGCCAAGGCCCGCAGCGGAGCAGCGCGCAAGCCGGTGCTGTAGTCTGCCCCGGCCTGCCTTGTGGGAGCGGGGTGAACCCTGCTCCCACAGGATTGTTACGGCCCGATTCAGTGACGCTCAGCCACCATCAACAATGACTGCGGCACCGCGCTTTGCGGGTGCTGCGGCTCCTGCAAACCGACCAGTCGCAACCCTGCCATGTCCAGCGCATTCAGCCAGCTGGCCAGGGTGCGGAAATACCAAGGCATCGGTTGCCATTCCCCGGCGAACCCGGCAAAAGGCTCCTCTCGCCAGCCATCCTGATAATCCCCGCCGGCCACGCTCCACGGGTGCAGGGTCTGGATCACCAGCGCACCGCCTGGCACCAGCAACGTCCGCATTGCCGACAACAGTTCAATGATGTCCTGGTGCAACAGCGCGAAGTTGGCGCAGATCAGGTCATAGTCCTTGCCCACATGCACCTTCGCCTCAGCCAGCTGCGCATAGCTGGCCAGGTGCACCTCACACGCGCCCGCAGCTCGCGCTGCATCCACCAGCGTTCTGTCGCCGTCGACACCCACCGCCTCGATACCCCGGTCGGCCAGCGCGCGCAGCAGCCAGCCCTCACCGCAGCCCAGGTCGAGCACCCGTTCGGGCTGGCGGCCAAGGATGGCCAGCAGGATGGCCTGGTCAGTGACCTGGCGACGGCTCTCGATGGCGCCGTTGCGTACGGCGTCGATCCAGGCCTGGGCGTTATGGTGCCAACTGTCTAGCAAGGCGTCTTCAGGGTTGCGCATGATCGGCTCCATCAGCGGAAAAGGTGAAGGGCGAGCCCGGCAACGGCGCAGCCGATCAACACGTGTATCACCCCGCGCTTGTAGCGGAACAGCGCCACCGCCGCCGCGAGCGCTATCACAGCCGAGGACCAGTGGAACGCGCCATCGAACCCGTCCGGCCACAGCACGTGGTAGCCGAAGAACAGCGCAAGGTTGAGTATTACGCCCACCACAGCCGCAGTTATCCCGGTCAACGGGGCGGTGAACTTCAGTTCATTGTGGGTCGATTCCACCAGCGGGCCTCCGGCGAGGATGAACAGGAACGAGGGCAGGAAGGTGAACCAGGTCACCAGCCCCGCTGCCACTGCGCCCGCGAGGAACGCCTGGTGGGCGCCGAACATCGGCTGCAGGTAGCCACCGAGGAAACCGACGAAGGCCACCACCATGATCAGCGGCCCGGGCGTGGTCTCGCCCAGTGCCAGGCCATCGATCATCTGCGTGGGCGACAGCCAGCCATAGTGACCGACAGCCCCTTGATAGACATAGGGCAGCACCGCATAGGCACCGCCGAAGGTCAGCAGCGCTGCCTTGGTGAAGAACCAGCCCATTTGCGTGAGTGTGCCGTGCCAGCCAAAGGCCGCCATCAGCAGACCCATGGGCAGAAGCCAAAGCGCCGCAACCGCCAGCAGCAAGGTCACCAGGCGGCCCCACCTGAAGCGGGCGTGCGCGGGGATCGGGGTATCGTCGTCGATCAGCGCCGGGCGCTGGCGGGTGCTGGCGGTGCTGTGGCCCCCACCGGGCGTGAACTGTGCCGGTAGCAGCCGGCCGCCGACGTAACCCAGCAGTGCGGCCGTCAGCACGATCAGCGGGAAGGGGACGTCAAGCGCGAAAATGGCCACGAACGAGGCCGCGGCAATGGCCCATAACCAGCCGTTCTTCAGCGCCCGCGTGCCAATGCGGTGGGCGGCATGCACGACGATGGCGGTCACGGCCGGCTTGATCCCTGCGAAAATCCCGGCGACCACCGGTACTTCGCTCCAGGTCAGGTACACCCACGACAGGCCGATCAGGATGAACAGCGAAGGGAGCACGAACAGAGCACCGGCAATCACCCCGCCCCAGGTGCGGTGCATCAGCCAGCCGATGTAGGTGGCCAGTTGCTGGGCCTCGGGCCCGGGCAGCAACATGCAGTAGTTGAGGGCATGCAGGAAACGCCGCTCACTGATCCAGCCGCGCCGCTCCACCAGTTCCTGGTGCATGATCGCAATCTGCCCGGCCGGGCCGCCGAAACTGATGAACCCCAGCTTCAGCCAGAACAGCAATGCCTGGGCCAAGCCGACAGAGGCGGGTGCTTGCCCGACAGTACCTTGCAGGTGTTCATCCATGCGGTGTGCCTTTGCCTTCAGCCAGTCGCAGCGCGTTGGCGCTTGATTTGGTACATGTGCCCGTCAGCATGGCGCAGTAGCATGTCGGCATCGTTGCCGTCTTCGGGAAAGCAGGCCACGCCAATACTGCAGGATGGTGCATCGATGCCGGCAAACTCGGCGTCGAGCGGTTCGGCCATGACCGCGAGAATGTGCTGTACGTGCGTGGCAATGGCCTCCGGCGACGGGCAATCGGGTAACAGCACGGTGAATTCGTCACCGCCCATCCGCGCTACCGTGCCAGCTACCCCCACGCAGCTTTCCAGGCGCCGGGCCAGTGTGCACAGTACCCGGTCACCCACGCTGTGGCCGTGGTTGTCGTTGATCTGCTTGAAGTCATTGATATCGAGGAACAGCAAGGCCAGCCTGCGGTTGTGACGCCGGGCCGCTGCCAGGGCGGTGTCCAGCCGTTCATTGAACATGGCGCGGTTGGCCAGCCGGGTCAGTGGGTCATGATGGGCGAGGAAGCGCAGTTCGTCTTCGGCCTCGCGCTGGGCGGTAACGTCCCGCGCCACGCCGATACGCGCCTGGGCCTCATCGGACCAGCAGGCCGCCCACAGTATGTGCACCACGCTGCCATCCTTGCGAAGGTAACGGTTGCAAAAGTCGTAGTGCGGCTGGCCGTTCATTACCCGCATGATCGAGGCGCGCGTGGCCGGGAGGTCGTCAGGGTGCATGTAGCGGGTGATCGGCGTGCCGATCAGTTCGCAGGCTTCGTAGCCCAGCAGCGTCTTGCAGGCATCACTGACGAACACGATCTGGTTGCCCCTGTCGACCACGAATACCGTGTCCAGCATCAGGTGGATCAGCCTGGGGTACAACGCTTGCAGGTCTACGGGCATGGCTCAGGGTGTCCGCGGCAGGGTGACCGATCATAGCCTGAAGGAATACGTCGCAGCTACGGCAGCCTTCATGGTCAGGCGTGTCAAGGTATTCGGCGCCGCGTGCGCCAGCAGTCGGTGGGGGGAGCAACGATTGGTCATCAAGCCCCGGCGCCACGCGGTATACTCCGCGCCATTTTGCATGATGGCCGGAGTACGCTATGCGCCAGGTTTTGCTCATCGTCGATGTTCAGTCCACCTTCAGCCCGCCCGAGTGGCTGGTCGATGGCTTGCGGCGGTTGTCAGCGAACATTCCCACCATAGCCTCGGTCGAATTGCACGATGAACAGGTTACGCCGTTCGAGCGTCAGCTCGGTTGGCACCCTGCGGCCGAGGACGAGAGCCTGGTCGAGGCCGACCAGGTGTTCGTCAAGCATGGTTACGGGCAAAGTGCCGAAGCTATCGAGTACATCCGGCAACTGGGTGTAGAGCGGGTGCTGGTGTGTGGGCTGCAGACCGAAACCTGCGTGCTGGCCGCCGGCTTTGCCCTGTTCGATGCAGGGCTGATGCCCACGCTGGTGACAGACATGACAATAGGGTCATCGCTGGACCGCTCGGGCAAGCTGGGGACCGACCTGTGGAAGCACCACTTCCGCCAGGTCACCACCTCGGCCGAGGTGCTGGCTGAACTGGCCGGACGAGAATAGTGCATGCGGTGGCGGGTCATCTTCGTTCAGGCAGAGGTGGCGCGTTCAGCTGGATCGGCTCCACGCGCCTGCGGGTAAACAGCAGACGTAACAGGGTATTCCAGCAATAGCTCACCAGTACCCCTCCAGCGAGTGCCAGGGACACCTCGAACAGCGGGTGCCTGAAAACATGTTCCGCCACCGACTCGAATTGGAAATGTGTCAGGTAGATATACAAGGTAGACGAAGCGATCACCGCACCTGCCCGTGCAACCAGGGCGGGTACTGGCACCGAGCGGAACCAGACAAGTGCCAGTATCGCTGGCAGGGCGATGTCGACATAGCGTGTGAACGCTTGCCAGCCAACACCGGCAACCGCCATCAGGTCCAGCTCGGCAACCACCAGCACGGCCACCGCACTGGCCACCCATTTGCGTGAGGGCGTGTCGGCATGGTGGACGGCCATGCCCAGCACCATCACCGCCAGAAAGTGCTGGGGTACCCGGTTGAGCAGGACACTGGCGTCGAATACGAACTGGTTGAGGAGTACATCCAGCGCTACCAGCGCACAGGCAGCGATGATCAGCCAGCGAAACGGGTCGTCACGCAGCACCTGGCGCACGCGCCTGATCGACAGCACCAGGCCGATGATCACGATCATCTGCACCAACACTTCGATGTACCATGTAGTCAGGCAACTGGCCGGCGAGCGCCTGGCGCAGTTCGTCAGTTCGGGTGGCCTGCTGCGCGACGCAATAGGCCACCAGCCGGGTCGATGCAGCGTCGTGGTTGGCCAGGACCACGCATTGCCCTATGTGCGGGAGACGGCTGATGGCGTTCTCGATCTCCACCAGCTCGATGCGATGCCCACGGATTTTCACCTGGCTGTCAGCGCGCCCCAGAAAACTGGCGCTGCCATCGGCCAGGTAGGTGCCCAGGTCGCCAGTGCGGTAACAGCGGTCGGCCGCGTCGGCGGTGAACGGGTTGGCGATGAATCTGGCTTCGGTCAGCCCTGGGTCGCCCCAGTAACCACGCGACAGGTAGGGGCTGCGGATCAGGATTTCGCCTGTCTCGCCCTCGCTGACCAGCTGGTTGGCCGGGTTTATCACCAGCAATTGTGCATCGGCAATGCCTTTGCCCAGGGGCACCCGGGCATTGTCCATTTCCGGGTCGAGGGTGTGGAAAGCCATGGCCTGTGGGGTTTCGGTGGTGCCGTAGAAGTTCACATTGGCGGCATTCGGTGCGATGGCGCGGACCTGCTGGTACTGCGTGGGGCTGAGTGCATCGCCACCCCAGAACAGGTAGCGCAGCTGGTCGAGAACCTGGCGGTTCATGTGAGCGCCTGTTTCGATCAGTTTGCCCAGCGGCGGGGTGAGGTGGATCACGCTCACGCCATGCTGGTGAAGCCAGCTGGCCAGCCGTGAGGGGTCGGTCAGGGTCGACTGGGCCGGGCAGGCAATGGTCGCGCCAAGCGACAGTGGCGTGAACACGTCGCGGTATACCGGGTCGTGGCCCAGGCCGGAAAACAGCGAAAAGGTGTCGGCCCGGCTCAAACCATGCTGGCGCACATGCCAGTCGACGAAGTGCACCAGCGGTGCGTGGTGGGTGACGATGCCCTTGGGCTCGCCGGTGCTGCCCGAGGTGAAGGTGATGTAGTCCGGTTGCTCAGGGCTGACAGCGGGCAGCGCGACAGGTTGGCCAGGGAAGGCCTGCAGCGCCTCAGCGGGGGCTTCAGGCACCGTGACGACCATGGGCTGGCCGACGTCGACGGTTGCCTCGGCGCAGCGCAGTATCACCGCAGGCTTCAGGGTGCTGACGATTTGCTTGATACGCACGGCAGGGTAAGCGGCGTCAGCCACGGTGAAGGCCAGACCGGCACGCAGGCAGCCGAGCATGGCGTATACCAGAGCGGGGCTGCGGCGGGTGACGATGACCACACGATCGGTGCCGCTGGCGGCGTTTTTTACCAGAAACGCGGCAATGCCCGCGCTGATCTGCTCCAGTTGGGAGTAGCTGCAGGTTATATGCTGGCCAATGATGGCAATGGCCTCCGGGCAACGGCTGGCCTGTTCGATAAAAGCGTGCTGAATGGGCTGTTCGGCACGGTATTCCAGGCACAGCGTCGGGTTCGGGCGCAGGTCCGGCATGATGATCGAGTGCTCCGCATGACCGTTGGGCTGGCTGGTAGCACAACGCTAGTGCAGGCTGGCTGATGGCGCCAATGTTTGATGGCTGCCTTGCGGTAGCCGGGGAGGCCCAAGGCCGCAAGCCAGCCCCCACAAGACCCTGCTGAACCGGGTTGTTCTATGGGGGCAGCCCTTCGCTGCTACATGGATTGTCGCAGGCTGGGTTATCAGGCCACATCCACAAGTACGATCTCGCTGTCCTCGATGGCGGTCACCCGCAGCACCTCTTCCTGCTCGATCGCCACGCCATCGCGCGCCTTGGCCCGCAGCCCGTTGACATCTACCAGCCCCTTGGCCGGCACCAGGTAACCCCGGCGTGCGGCATCGAAGCGGTACTCGGCGGTTTCACCTGCCTGCAGGGTGGCAGCCACCAGGCGGGCATCGGTACGGATCTGCAGGCTGTCCTCGTCACCCGTGCGGCCGCTGGCCAGGGTCACGAAGCCTTCGCCGCGCTCGCCTTTGGGAAACGGCCGGCTACCCCACTGCGGTGCTTCACCGGTGCGCTCCGGCACAATCCAGATCTGGAAAATACGTGTGTCGATGTCCTCCAGGTTGTACTCGCTGTGCACGATGCCGGTACCGGCGCTCATTACCTGAACATCACCGGCTTCGGTGCGGCCCTTGTTGCCCAGGCTGTCCTGGTGGCTGATCGCGCCTTCACGCACATAAGTGATGATTTCCATATCGCGGTGCGGGTGCGGCGGGAAGCCGCTGCCGGCCGCGATCAGGTCGTCGTTCCAAACCCGCAGGTTACCCCAGTGCATGCGTGCCGGGTCGTAGTACTCGGCAAACGAGAAATGGTGGTGGGCGTCAAGCCAGCCATGGTTGGCGTGGCCGAGGCTTTCGAAAGGTCGTAGTTGCAGCATGGTCGTGCTCCTCAAATCAGTGGAATGGGGCCATGATGCGCCAAAGAAACATCGAAAATAAGCGTAAATATCGGCTTAAAACAATCTGTTAGGTAGATGTATTTTCTGCTGCACTTTATTCGCTTCATCGCCTAATCCACTGATCTGCAAGCATTCGCTGGCGATTTTTCGTCGATGCGGCGAACATGCCTGCTGTTTTGATTTTCAACGGAGTGACCGTGGCCCACGAGCAACCCCTGGCCCCCGCCGACCTTACCCCTCCTGCCCAGTTGCCCTGGTTTCGTCGCCTGGCCGCCCGCTTGCTGGGGCGTGGCCTGACCCGCCTGCAAGCCCAGCACCGCGACTCGTGGTTCCTCGGCCACGTCACAGGCCAGCGCACTGGCCATGCCGATGGTGTGCGTGAAGGGTTCGAGCGTGGTCGGGTGGAGGGCTATGAAGCGGGGCGCCAGGTGCTGGTGATCCGCGATACGCGCCCAGACAGCGCCGCCGTACCAGGCCAGGATGACAACTTGTTCGACGACTGGCGCCTGCCGTTGACGGCCGAGTTGAAAAAGCGCTTCAAGGCCGACGTCGCCCAGCGCCTGCCCGCCGAAGCCCAGCCCAGCGCCGCGCAATGGAAGCTGATCTTCAGTGACACCCCGTCTACCTGCGTGGTGGCAGGCGCCGGCGCAGGCAAGTCCACGTCGCTGGTGCTGCGCATTCTTTTGCTGCGTCATTACCTGGGTTACGAGCTGGATGCGATGACCGTGGTCACCTTCACCCGCGAGTCGCGCAAGGACTTCATCAAGCGCCTGCTGCAGGTGTTCGCCCTGTGGCAGATCAACCTGCAGCCTGCGCAGGCCCGCGAGCTGGTGCGCACGTTCCATTCGCGCATCCTGCCGCTGGTGCGCAGCCTGCCGGGCTTCGGCCAGGTGCGTGCATTTGAAACACTGGGCCATGAGATGCCTGCCGGGCGTGAGGCCGAGGCCGACAGCAACCCGTTCGACCTGCGCCTGAACGATGCCCAGCGCCAGCAGTTGAACCAGTGCTACAGCAGCTTGCTGGGTGAAAACCCGCGTTTTGCCGAGCTGGTCGGGCAGTTGCGCAGCGAAGCCTTGCAACTGAAGCCGCTGGACCCGAACAACCCCGATGTGCAGAAGCGCGCACAGGTGACCCAATTGGCGGCCCAGCGCGACGAAGAACTGTGCGACGTGATCGAGGACCTGTGGTTCGCCGCTGGCGTCTGGCCGATCAAGGGTATCGAGCCCTGCCGCGAAACGGTCGACATCCGTGGCAGCCGCTTTTATGTGCATGGCCGCCTGGAAGGCCAGGGGCCTTTGGTGGTGCTGGGCTTCGACCCCGCACAAAGCGCGCAGTACCAGCGCCCCGGCGCCAAGCTGACCGTGCGTGCCGAGTGGGCGGTCAAGCGCACACTGTTGCAGGCGTTCTGCGACAGGCCACTGATCTGGCTCGACAACTACGCCATGGCCCGGCGCCTGGCGGCATCGTTGGCAGGCGATGCCGTGGCCGGCCCTGGCTTTGAGTACAAGGTCAAGGGCGAACTGGCCCCGGCGCCGCTGCTGGATGCGTTCGTCAGTGCGGCCAATTTCATCGAAAACCTTGGGTTGGAGGTGAACAATGCGGTGGCGGCGATGAGCTTCCCGTCTGGCGATAGCGATGCACTGTTCTTCGAGGCCCTGGCGCTGTACTGGAAGGCCCTGGAAGCGCACCTGCTGGACCAGTCGCCGCCGGTGATGAGCTACAACCGCATGTTCGCCCTGTTTGGCGAGAACAACCCGGAAAACCTGCACCTGCTGCCCGATCCGTTGCTGCGGCCGCTGGCGCACCTGCTGATCGACGAATTTCAGGACGTGTCGCCGCAGATCGTCAGCTGGTTGCGTGCCAGCCTTGCTGAAATACGACGCCGCGGCCCGGCCATGCACACCGGCCGCCATGCCCAGCATTCGTCGTTGCTGTGCGTGGGGGACGACTGGCAATCGATCTACGGCTGGCGTGGCAGTTCGCCCAAGTATTTCATGGAGTTCACCAAGGCGTTCCCGTCGCCGGCCAACACGCGGGTGATGCTGGTCGACAACTACCGCTGCCAGCAACAGGTGATCGATGCGGCCGAACATCTGGTCAAAGGCACCCCGGCGATTGCCGGCAAGAAAGCCCGAGCCAGTGGCCCGGCGGCCGAGTTGCCCGGCTCGCCGGTCAAGGTGTTCGACCGTGACGAGGCTGCGTTGGGCGAAACGCTTGTCGAGCACTACCAGCGGGGTGAGACGGTCATGATGCTGTACCGCAAGGGCAGTGACCGGGCCTTGATGAACGAGCACCTGCAAAGCGTGTTGCACGCCGACGCGGCGCTACCGGCCGAGCAGCGCCGGCTGCGTCAGCTGACCTATCACAGCGCCAAGGGTTTGCAGGCCGATGCGGTGTTCATGCTGGGTGACTGCCAGTACCTGACCAGCTCACCCTACAAGAACCAGGTATACCGCCAGGCCGGGCTGGGCAAGGCAGGTGATGCCCAACCGTTCGATTCGGCACAGAAGGAAGAAGTGCAGCGCTTGGCGTACGTGGCGGTGACCCGTGCAGTGCGGCACTGCTACTGGCATGTGGAGGCCGCCAGCGGTGACGCCGCAGCGGCTCCACGGGCGTCCAGCCAGGTCGATGGCAAGCAGGCCTTCTTCGAAGACCTGCGCGGGCAGTGAGTGGGGTTTAGCGGCCGATTGTTTGCGTCTGACGGGTGAGACTGGTCAGCAGACCGGTTTCAACCTGCTGCTGCTCGGCAGTCAGCGCGTCCACGCCCTGGCGATACTGCTGCTCGTTGATCACGACGCGACGCAGAACGCCTTGAGCATCCACGGGGCTTTCAGGCATCACCCTGGCCAAGGCTCGGAGCACAGAGCTGTCCAGGGATGTTACCGGGTCGGCGGTTTCATCCAGGCAGTAATAGAGATAATCAAGGCCTGGCCGCCAGAAGTCGGTGATCAGGCTGAACTGTGCCGCATGCTCTCGTTTCAAGTACTCGACCCAGCCCGGCTGCTGGTTCAGCCATTGCTCCCGGGCGGTGGCATCCCTGTCCAGGGAAAGGACCGCAGCTTGCACCCTTTCGATGACTGTATCGTTGATTCTGGCCGTATGGCGGTACAGCATGCCTCGGCTCGGCTCAGGGTAGTCCAGCGCGCTGGCCAAGGACTGGCGCAGGGCCAAGCGTACCTCGACATCGTCCACCAGCCCCGTTTGAAGTTCGCTGTCTGGAAAGGCTGAGGGGTCGTCGAGCTCATCATAGGGGGGGAGGTTTTCATCGAAGACCCCATCGAGCAGCGCCTGTTTGCGCAAGGACCTTCTCCAGCTGATGCGGTCGGCCAGTTGATTGACCTGACTGCGTCGATACAGCTTGCCATACAGGCTCAGTAGATCAGCCGGTCGACTACCGGCGACGGCTGCCGCTTCATGGGCAAGCACTTCTAACTCCAAGGCACTGAACGCGTCGGCACCTGCGTCGCCACAGGTTGGCGGGAATTCGCCGGCCACGATGGCGAGGCGCTCACGCAGCGCGGTGTCGTGGGCCGCGTCATCCAGCAGCTTCCAGACGCGTGCCCTCAGGGCCTCGCCATCACGCTGCGCTTCTGCTGACTGGGCAAGACGTTCGAGTACGCCCAGCAGCGCTGCGTTTTCACCTTGGTCGAACAGGTCGCTCCACAGTTGCTCCTCGGCACTGCTCGCCTCGCCACGGAAAATGCCTTGCCACAGTGGCACGTCTTCTGCGTGCTCGAATACGTTGACGCCGCTACTGCCCAAGCGTGCACGTGTCTGGGCTTCCAGGGTGTTGTAGTTGAACAGCCAGCGGCGCTCCGGCAAGTGCGCGGCGACATCGCGGGCAAACGGGGTACGCAGCACGCCAGGCAGGTCTGGCAGGGTACGAATGCGGTTGGACGAAAGGTTCAGATAGCGCAGTTGGTATTGGGGCTGGCTCATCAGGACTGTCAGGCTGTCGGGCCACTGCTGCAGTTCGCAACGCTCAAGCTCCAAGTGGACAAGACGGGCCATGAAGCGCAGGTCGGGCGCCCGTTGCAGTGGGTTACCTGACAGGTGCAGTACTGTGGGGTGGATCATGTCCTGAAACTGGGCGGCAAGGCTTTCGTCCAGGGTGATTTGATTGTGGCCCAGGCCGAGGGCATCCAGGGGCAAGCGCGTCAGGAAGCCCAAACTGGTGGTATCGAGTTGCAGCCGGTTACGGCTGAGCCACAGTAGCCGCAGGCCGGGCATTGCCGCGATGGCCTGTTGGGCGCTGGGTGAAAGGGTGGTCAAGCCATTGTCTGTCAGGCCCAGTTCACGTAGCCGCGGTGCCGACCTGAGCGCCTCGAACAATGTTTCGGCATCGATGTCCGGGTTGCCGACGATTTCCAGGGTTTCCAAGTTAGGGAAGCTTGCCAGGAAGCTGCCCTCCAGGCGCCGCATCTGCAGCCCCTCGAGCCTGAGATTGCGGATATGCGGCATGCGTGCAGTGAAAGCGGGTAGCGCTTCGAGTTGCATACGGTCCAGTACCAGTGTTTCGGCTTGCACGCCGCCTTCACGGCGCGAAGCACTCATCAGTCGCTCGGTGCATTGCTGGCGATCAAAGCGCTCTTCAAGGGTGCGGGCGGTGCTTACCCAGCGGTTGAGATCCCGGTTGAGGGTACGCTGCTCGACTTCCAGCTGGTTGATCGCGCTACCCAGGTCGCCTCCTCGAGCCAGTTCGGCTTGCAGCCCACTGATTTGCTCGCTGCTGAGTTCAGGGTAGAGCGCCCGCAGTCGACGTGCAGCTGGCAAGGCTCGTCCTTGCAAGCCACGGCCGCTAAGGGGATAGCCCAGCTGGCCGTTGGCCAATCGCAAAGGGGAGCGGAACCTGGGGTTGATGGGCTGTTGGCCAAGCAGTGAGGCACAGTGCTGGCGATCTCCAAGGGCGAGTTGCAGCAACCGGGCCGGGTCAGCCTGCGGGTGCGCGGCTTGCAGCGCCTGTTTGATGCGTAGACTGTCGTCGTTGGCCAGGCTGGGCCTGAACAGGCCGAGGAGGGCGCGGTCAAGCCGTGCTCGAGCTTGCAGAAGGCGTGCTTCCTCGGCAATGCGAAGCGGTACCCGCCCGTTTGTCAGGCGTTCCCGTTCGCCGTTGCTGATGTTGGCAAGCAATTCTTCAAGCGCGCTGTCCGGCAACCCGGGAAACTGCCGGGCGAGGGTTTGTGCGATTGGCGGGCGTGTGGGACGGCGTCTTTGGTGCAGGCTCTCGAACAGCGCCTCGCGATGCTGTTCCAGATGTTGCGCGAGCTTGTTGTTCAGTGCGGACGCTCGGCGCTCGGTCGGTGTGTCACCGAGCAATTGCTCAATGGCTTCTTCATCCATTTGATCCAGCACGGTCTGGCTCAACTGACCATTGTCCAGATCGGTACGGGTAACTTCGATTTCCACCTGGCCCAGCGTGTCAGGAGGGCCGTAGCGCACCGATTCGCCCCAGGGCTCTGGCCCTTGGTAAACCTTCAGCACCTTCCCCTCGGGCCACCCCGGCAGGCGCAGCAACTCGGGCAAGGCAAAGTTCTTGTACGCAGCCAGCGGCAACCCATGGCGTACACAGTTGATGATCTGTTGTGTCTGATTGTCCAGTTGCAACCGCTGCAGCATTTCGAGCAACAAGGCGGGTGGACGCAGGCCCGCTGTCTGGGCGCGGCGCAGTACGTCTGGATCGGTACCGGTACTGCGCATGGCATGGTCCAGTTCGCTGTCGTCCAGGCCTGCGCCATGGCTGCCGAGGCGGCGCGCGAGCTGTACGCGGTCCCATTCCAGAGGCTGTTCATGGGCCAGTTGCCAGCGGGCATCACCGTGATGCAGCAAGCGCGGGGCATAGGCCTGCGCATCCTCGGGGTGGCGCACGCGCCACTGCTGATCAGCGTCCTGAAACACCTCGTACAGGGTTCCATCCAGCTTCAGGTAGGTCTTCCCGTCGACGTGCATATGGCCGAGCAAATCGGGTTGAGCCCCCTCAGGAATAGCCACCGTGCTCGCATAGGGTTTCATGTCGGGGTGCCAGAGCACTTCCTTGTCTTCATGCCACACACTCTTCAAAGCATCTACAAAGCCAGAGGCCTGGACAACCCTGGCGCCTGCTGCAAAGCCGGCAATTACCCCCGCGTTGATGGCCAACGATTCCAGCTGTGCCAGTGCCTGCCGGGTATCACCTTCTTCCCAGGCCTCGAACCCGGTGAAAACAGAGCTCATCAGGTCGTAAGCAAAAACGCCTAGCATGACCGTGTTCAGCCCCGGCACGAAGAACGCGGCGACATTCAGCACGTTCATCCCTAGGTCGAACCAGTACTTCAGACGCTCGTGGCGGGCGTTGGCGTCGACTTCGGCGGTAGGCACAGCAATGGTTTTTGCGTCGGCCTTCATGCGCGCAAGGTGTGCGTTGTACAAGGTCGTCCAAGGGTCGGTTCTGATTGGCGAGAGCGTGAAAGGGATCACTGGCATGATTCGGGGTTTGCGTATGCCCGCTTCATCCTCTTCGAACAGCGCGATTTCCAGCTTTCCGGCGAGTTCTTTTTGCCTGTCCTTGTAGGCGAAATGCACCAAGGCTCGACGAAACTCGCTTTGCAATAGTCGACTGCGCAGGTGCTTGCCCGCTTCCTGACGACAAGCGAACTCCCTTACCGGGTGCTCGCTGTCGCCAGGGATATACACGATGCAGGGGTTCTTGCGATAAGGGTTGTCTGGCCCGATGAACAGTACTTCGTGGACGGGGATATCGAACAGGTTGAAGTTCCAGCACTGCAACGCCTCGTTTTCATAGGCGGGCTGAGGCTTGCCGTCGCACAGTTGCGCAAGCGCATCGAGCCCGGCCTTGCTCAGCAGGCCTTTGAGCTGGGCGATCAATGCCTGGACCCTCAAGGCCTCACGGTTTGCAGCAATCGACAGGCGCTGGATTTCAGCGCGGTTGGCGCCTTCATGGGTTGCAAGCAGGTGGTCTTGATAGCGTTTGCCAAGGTCCAGCGCCCGACAGTGCCTGACGAAGTCCGCCATCGTCAGGCCTGCCAGGAGGGTGTCGCTGCCTGCGGCGTTGGTGAGCCTGCTGTAGGGGCCGACTTCGTCCAGCCCCTCGAAGTTGTGCAGGGCAGCTTCCAGCAAGCTGCGTGTTTGCGGCTGGCCTGCCGGGCGAGTAGCCAGCACATCCGCTTCCACGTTAGGGACCAAAGGTGTTTCCACATCGGGAACGCCGACCCAGATGTTGGCATCTGACTCAAAGGGCTGGAACACATACTGCGCCCTGTCTACAGGCACATTCATCTTCAACCGCTCGGTCAGCAGAGGGCTGCAGAACGCAATGATGTCCTTGAACTCGCCCAGCGCCTGTTTGACTTGCGCCAGCCGTTTGTTGCGCGCTTGCAACGCGTTGTGCAATCGCTCACGCGTTGGCTCATCTGCAGTGGCATACCACGAGTAAGGCGTGCCATCGTCATCCAGAAATTCCTTGTGCAGGCCCTGCACCACTTTGCGCGTATGCCTGGGATGGAGCGCCTTGCTCCAGTTCGGTAATGATCGGGTTATCTGGCTTTGATGTAAGGGTGTCGGGGTTGTCATGGTAACCATCTCTTTTGTGGGGGAGACAGTCCACGCTGATCAAGGCGTCGGTGTGCGGTAGATAGTTGTTTGGCAGCGGTCGGTCCTGCGCATGTGCGGGTCGGTGAGGGGCTGGCAGCGAGGGAGGATCTGCGAGAGGGTGGGGCAGGTCATGGTGCAGGCCTCAGCCAAGGAGAATTGCAATGCGTTCGCTGTGCAGCCCGAAAGACCACCTGCTAGACCTCGATGGTATTGAAATAGCGGTCCGTACCTGGGGGGAAGAAGACGGTATTCCCATATTGGCCTTGCATGGCTGGCTGGATAACGCGGCCTCGTTCGAGCGGCTGGCGCCGATGCTGGACGGCTGCTTCGTGGTAGCCCCCGACCTGATCGGCCATGGCCGTTCTGGCCATCGTCGCCACGACAGTGGCTATTACCTGTGGGAGCATGCCGAAGACATGCTGGCGGTGACCGACAGCCTGGGCCTGGCGCAATTTCATGTGCTGGCCCATGGCATGGGTACCGGTATAGCGTCGCTGCTGGCGGCCATGACCAGTGGCATTGCCAGCATGACCTTCCTCGACGGCATGGGTGCACCGTTCACGGTTGCCGAGGATGACCGCGTGCAGCACCTGGCGCGGGCCTACCGGCTCAAGCGTATGGTACAGCGCAGCCAGTTGCCGGGTTTTACCGAGCCGGATGTCGGTCGCTTCGATGACCTGGACACCGCCCTGGCGCAACGCCGCGAGCGGCTGGACACCGAACTGTCGGAAGATGCCGCTCGGCTGCTGGCGCTGCGCGACCTGCTTCAACTGGGCGATGGCTATTGCTGGCGCCACGACCCGCGGCTGGTGTTGCCCGAGCCCATGCCACTGACCGAGCGCGAAGCCTGCGACCTGCTCAGCCAGATCCGCTGCCCGTTGTACCTGCTGTTCGGCCGCCAGGGAGCATTCACCGGCGAGGCTTTCACCCGGCGTCAGGCCGCCTTGCCCAGCCAGGCGAAAGTCTCCTGGCACCCAGGCGGGCACCACTTCCATCTGGATGCGCCGGACCGGGCGCTGGTCGACCAACTGCTGCGAATCCTGACGCGCCATGAAGGGGGCGTACTGCAACGCTTGGTGAACGAGTAGCTGATTCTGGTCACGCCGCGGGAACCTGCGCTATGGTGGCGAACGTTTTCGCAAACACGCCACAAGGAGTCCCGGCATGCGACCTTTCACCATCAAGCACATCGACCACCTTGTGTTGCGGGTCCGCGACCTGTCGCGCAGTGTTGCCTTTTACACCGAGCTGCTCGGCTGCACGGTCAGCCGCGTGCGCGAGGATCTGGGCATGGTGCACCTGGCCACGGGCACCGCAATGATCGACCTGGTGACCCTGGATGGCCCGCTGGGGCAGCCAGGCGGAGCTGCACCGGGGGTGGAAGGGCGCAACCTGCACCATTTCTGCCTGCGCATCGAGCCGTTCGACGAGGCCGCGTTGACGGCCTATCTGGAAGCCGCCGGGGTAAAGGTGGAGCCTGCAGAGAAGCGGTATGGTGCCGAAGGCGAGGGGCTTTCGCTGTACTGCTACGACCCGGATGGTAATCAGGTCGAGTTGAAGGGGCCAGTAGTGCCTGGCGGGTGAAGTGGCGTTTGCCATGGTGGCAGCGACCGGGGATATCAATCACACCTGAAGGTCGAGTTCGGCTGTGCTGGCCTCTTCGCGGGTGAACCCGCTTCTACACAGCTTTCGAAGCCTGTGAAGCAACCGCGAAGAGGCCAGCACAGGCGATCAATCAGTCGAAGTAGCCACGTAGCCCGAATGCATACCCGGTATCCACAGCTGTCGCCTCACCCCGGCTCCAGCGCTTCTTCAACACGAACTCGAACGCCGGCTCGTACAACCCGTCGCGCACCAGTGCCCCCGCCAACACCTCCACGTCATACCAGCCATTGTCCAACTCGATGATCGGCCGTCCTGGCACTTGGTAACGCCCCATCAGGTCACCCAGGGTCTTGGGCGTGAAGTGCTGCAGGATGCGCCAGGTGTACAGCATCAGTGCACCGTGCTCGATCCGCAGCACATAGCCATTGCGCCGGTGCTTCAGGCGGCTGCCGGCCTCGCGCAGGGCTGGTGTGTGGTTGTCGAGGGTGAACAGGATGCGGTAGGGCAGGTTGTCGACACCGGCCAGCGGCAGCACAATACCTTCGCGCACCGCTTGGTCGCCGCTGTCACCGTGAGTGAACGCGTGCGCCAGGTCGTCGGGCAGTTGATGGTCTTGCTTGAAACGCTCAAGCAACTGGATATCGCCGAGCAGAAAGTAGTCGACCAGGTCGTTGAGCACTTCGCTGAATTCGTGGCGCATCTGTTTTCCTTGTGGGTGCGCATTGGGGTAAGGGCAACCGGCTAGAGCTTCTGGGTAATCTGGATCAGGTACGCAAGGGTAGAGCACCAGAGCCTTGGCTTGATCGTCGACGAGGATACTGGTGACCACGATCTTGTAAGCGCACACCGTTTACCTGAGGCCGATGACTATCAGTAAAGACGTTCGGGCATTTTTGACCAGTGGCTGCATTGCCACTGAGGCCCGTTAACCGGGTACCAGCAGCCCCTAAGAAAAACCTGTTCAAGGCATAGGTAAATCCTTTGGCTCTCAGCGCCCGCTCAGCGATAGCCAAGGGTAAAGTGTGAGGCATGACCCAGCCTGCCCAGACCAGCGTCAGAGAGGTACCCTGTGGCTGCCTATACCTTGCGACAACTGAAGTACTTCGTCACCACCGTGGAAGCGGGTAGTGTGGCCGAAGCGTCACGCCAGCTGTACATCGCCCAGCCCTCCATCTCTACGGCCATCAAGAGCCTGGAGGAAAGTTTCGGTGTGCAGTTGTTCATCCGCCACCACGCCCAAGGCGTGTCATTGACGCCCAGCGGCAAACGCTTCTATGCCAAGACCAAGTCGCTGCTGCAGATGGCCCATGAGTTCGAACAGAACGCCCTGGCCGACAACGATACCGTCGCCGGGCAAATCGACATTGGCTGTTTCGAGACCGTGGCGCCACTTTACCTGCCGCGCCTGATCGCCGGCTTTCGCCAGCGCTACCCGGGTGTGGACATTCGCCTGCGCGACGGTGAACAGCAGGACCTGATCCAGGGCCTGACCGCCGGTACCTTCGACCTGGCGTTTCTCTATGACCACGACCTGGACGGCACCATCGAGGCCGAACCGCTGATGCCGCCGCAGAAGCCCTATGTGCTGTTACCAGAGAACCACCGCTTTGCCGGCCAGGCCCAGGTCTCGCTGCGGGACCTGTGCCCGGAGCCGATGATCCTGCTGGACGTGGCCCCTAGCCGCACCTACTTCGTCAGCTTGTTCAACGAGATGGGCCTGGCACCGAACATCGTCTTCAGTTCGCCGTCGATCGAGATGGTGCGCGGTATGGTCGGTCAGGGTTTTGGCTTTTCGTTGCTGGTTACCCGCCCGCACTCGGAATACACCTATGACGGCCAGCGTCTGGCGATGCTCGACATTGCCGAGCCGGTGGCGCTGTCGGGTCTGGCTGCGGCGCGGTTGAAGCGAGTCCAGCTGACCAAGCCGGCGCAGTTGTTCGTGGAGTTTTGCCGGGAAGAGCTGGCCAAGTTCCTGAACTGAGCACGCCATGCCACCCCGGCAGGAGTGGCATGGCGTGGCGATTGCTCAGGGGTTGACCTGATAGCCGCGCCCCTGCAGGCAACCGCTGTAGGCACTGGCATGGGCCTGGGTTTTTGCCTCGTCCTGGCCGCGCCGGTCCTGGCGCCGCTCCTGACGTTGGCGCATGCCACCGACCGCGGCCCCGGCGGCGGCCACTTCGCCGGCACGGTTCTGCCGGTATTGCTGCTTGGCATCGTCACCCACCCGGTCATACACCTCGTCATGCTGGTTGCCGCGCACTTGCGCGCCTGCAGCACCGGCGGCGGCACCCACAGCCGCACCGCGAACGCGGCCACCGACATGTGGGTCGCTGGACGTCGCCACGCCATTTGCGGCATTGGTGGCGACGGTATTGCAATCGTTGATATCCAGTTGCATCTGCTGGCTGCTCTGGCCCTTGAGCGGCACCACCGACTGTGCCTGGGCGGTCGATGCTGCGCACAGTAACACCACCAGGTAACTCCACGTGAACGTACGCATGGCACACCTCCACCGGGCGGAAAGCCCGCCTCACAGGATAGTTCGCCTTTGACGCTGTGATGGAAGTTTTGCCCAGATGGTCTACACCGGATATCAGACGCCGTTCCGATTAGCCTCTTGGCCTGATCCAAGGCTACCTGTGGGCAAACCATGAGCCAGACGCAAGATCTGATCATCTGCGAGTATTGCGACACGGTGTACCACCGTGCACCGCTGCTCAAACATCAACGTGCCCTTTGCCAGCGCTGTGGCGGTGTGCTGTACCGGCACAGGTCACTGACCATCGAGCAGCGGCTGGCATTGAGTGTGACGGGCGGTGTCCTGCTGGTGTTCGCCAACTATTACCCGGTGATGACCATCGGCATGCAGGGGCTGACCCACTCGGCCACATTGTGGGACGCCGTGCAGATCCTCAGTCACGGCAGTATCACCTTCATCGCCTTGGTGATGGCGCTGTCGATCATTTTTGCGCCGCTGCTGCAAATTGCCCTGTTGTGCTGGGTGTTGAGTTTTGCTCTTGCCGGCCAGCGTGCGCCCGGCTTTGCCCTGTGCATGCGTGGCCTGGAAAGCCTGAGGCCCTGGAGCATGCTGGAGGTGTGTCTGCTGGGAGCGATGGTGGCGGTGATCAAGCTGGCGGGGCTGCTCGATGTGATCCCCGGTATCGGCCTGCTGGCCTTGGCCGCACTGAGCATGTTGATCATCCACATTGCCGGCAAGGACATCCGCGACTTGTGGGAACAGGTATGACTACTCCGGCCAATGCGCACGACCTTGGCCTGTGTCTGTGCCATGGCTGTGGCCAGGCATGCGACACAAGCAGTGGCACGCACACCTGCAACCGTTGCGGCGCTGTCATTCACCGGCGCAAGGCCAATGCCATCAGCCGTGGCTGGGCTTTTCTGCTGGCAGCACTGATTTTCTACATCCCCGCCAACCTGCTGCCGGTGATGCACACCGAAATGCTCGGCAGCGGTACAGACAGCACCATCGGCGGTGGCGTGCTGGAGTTCTGGGAAGCCGGGGCCTGGGACATTGCGCTGATCATCTTCATTGCCAGCGTGGGTGTGCCCGCCATCAAGTTCTTGTCCCTTGGCCTGCTGCTGTTCACTGCCCAGCGTGGTTCTTCCTGGGCCTGCCGGCAGCGTTCGCAGTTGTACCGCTTCGTCGAGCTGATCGGTTATTGGTCCATGCTCGATGTGATGGTAGTGGCGCTGGTGGCTGCACTGGTGCAACTGCACGGGCTGGGCACCATCGAGCCTCGCGTGGGCATTCTGTTTTTTGGCATGGTGGTAGTGCTGACCATGTTCTCTGCGATGAGTTTTGATCCACGCCTGATCTGGGATAACCATGCCAACGAGGGGAGGCCGCATTGATGGGGCAGCAGACTGACAAGCGCGAGGGCGCGGGGCAGGTTGAAGTGCGCACCCGGCGTTGGAGTGTGTCGCTGGTATGGATCGTGCCGATCCTGGCAATCCTGATCGGCGCTTCGCTGGTGGTGCGCAACTGGATGCAGCAAGGACCGGTGATTACCATTTCTTTCCACAGCGGGGAGGGGTTGGTGGCGCACAAGACCCAGGTGAAATACCGCAGTGTGGTGATTGGCGAAGTGACCACGGTGGACTTGGCCGACGACAAGAAGAGCGTGGTGGCCAAGGTGCAGCTCTCCAACGATGCCCGATCGTTTGCCACCCGGGGCGCGCGCTTCTGGGTGGTGCGACCGCGTATCGGCGTGGGTGGGGTTTCCGGGGTGGACACGCTGCTATCGGGCAGTTTCATCGGGGCCGACTCCGGTGAATCGAACGTGCCGGAAAAGTCCTTTGTCGGATTGGAACTGCCACCGCCGATCACCTATGACGAAAAGGGTAAGCGTTTTGTTCTGGTTGCCAGCGACCTGGGCTCGCTGGATATCGGCTCTTCGATCTACTACCGCAAGATCCCGGTGGGCGAGGTGGTGTCCTTTGCCCTCCAGGACGATGGCAAGGGGGTGGAGATTGGCGTGTTCGTGCAGGCGCCCTACGACACGTTCGTCACTGCTGACACGCGTTTCTGGAATGCCAGTGGCATCGACATGCAGATCGGTGCCAATGGCCTGAAGGTCGATACCGAATCGCTGTCGTCGATTCTGGTGGGCGGGCTGGCCTTTGGCTCGCCCGATTTCGCCGCGCAAGCCGAGCCTGCTGCCGACCAGGCCCGCTTCCAGCTATTCGCCGACCGCGATAGGGCGCTGTCGCCTCCGCATGGCCAGGCGCAGTACCTGCAGTTGCGCTTCGACCAGGCCATGCGCGGCCTGTCGGTGGGCGCGCCAGTTGAGTTCAAGGGGGTGGAGTTTGGCCGGGTCACCTCGATCCAGCTCGATTACGATGCTACACGGCAGAGCTTCCCGGTCGTGGTCGATGCGGTGATCTACCCGCAGCGGCTAGGGCCGGTGCATCGCAAGATGCTGGCGGTGTTCAAGCACACCGAGGGCGATATGGAAGGTGCGCGGAAACTGATTGGCTCCTTTGTCGAGCATGGGCTGCGGGCCCAGGCACGTAGCGGCAACCTGATCACCGGGCAGATGTTCATTTCGCTGGACTTTTACCCGGATGCCCCCAAGGTGACCTTCGACATGGCTGCCAACCCCATCATGATCCCGACGTTGCCCGGCAGCCTTGAGCAGTTGCAGGAACAGTTGCAGCGGGTAGTGGAGCGCATTGCCAAGCTGCCGCTGGAAAGCATCGCTGGTAACCTGGACGGCAGCCTGCGTGAGCTGCGCGCCAGCCTCAGGCAGTTCAATGGCCAGACACTGCCGGACGTGAACGTGGCGCTGGACGAGGTGCACAAGACCCTGCGTACGGCCAACTCGGCCATTTCCGAAGACTCGCCGCAGCGCCAGCGAATGGGCGAAGCACTGGACGAGCTGGAGCGGATGTCGCGTTCGCTACGCGACCTTGCCGATTATCTTGGCCGCCACCCCGAGTCGCTGATTCGTGGCCGGCCAAAAGCGGCCGGGGCCGCAGACCTTGAACCCTGAGGAGACAACCTATGCAACGACTGCGCAATGTATGTGTGGCCAGCCTGCTGGTGTGGCTCGGGGGCTGCAGCAGTACGCCGAACAACTACCACACGCTGGTACCGAGCGAACCGGTGCGTGACAGCGGCCAGCGCATCCAGGTGGTCAGGGTGGCCATGCCGCCCCAGGTCGACCGCCCGCAGTTGGTCGTGCGGCAAGGGCAGAGCGGCCTGGCCATTCTGGAAACGGAGTGGTGGGGCGCCAACCTGGTGGATGAATTCCGCAGCGCCTTGCAGGACCGGTTGGGCGGCCCGGCGGGCGGCGGCAAGGCGTCGCTGCGGGTGGATGTGCAACGCTTCGACACGGTGCCAGGGCGCTACGCCTCGTTGGAGGCCGTGTGGCGCCTCAAGCAGGAAGGGCAGGCCGAACTGACCTGCCGTACGTCCGTGCAGACTGCCGCGGACAACAGCATCACCAGCCTGGTGAATGCGCACCAGGCCAACCTGCGCACATTGGCCGAGGCGGTGCGGGGGAGTGCCCGGCAGGGTCGCTGCCCTGCATGAACCTTGGCATGATTCACCGCATTTCCCGGCCGCCGGGGTATGATGGCGTTAGCGAAACCGTACTGACAGGCCCCGTGGACCATGAACCGTCGTAAAAAGATCAAACAGCTATTGCAGGCGCATGCCAAAAAGGCCAGTGCCAAACTGGCGCCACGCAAGCCCAAGTACATCTGCAAGGCGGACCGCTTGAAGATGGAGGCAGAGGCGGCGGGCGAGGCTCCCCAGCTGGCCGACTGACACTGCCCCTAAAACCGATCGCATGGGCTTCAACGGCGGTAATAATGATGCGCGTCATGATGACGCTGGCGCATGGCGCGCTCATGGCGGCGCTCCCAATCACGGCGCCGTTCCCAGTCGCGCCGCCGCTCCCAGTCCCGGCGGGCTTGTTCACGCCGCCACTGTTCGCGGCGCCAGTCGCTTCGGTGGTGGTGCCAGCGATTGTCATCGTGCGCCAGCAGCGTGGCCGGCTGCTCAACGGCCGCACTGGCCACCCTGGACCAAGGGTTGCCGGCTGGCTGCAACGGTGATTGAACGACCGGTGCAACGGCCTCGACGGCTTTCATTTGTGTTGCCGATGCAGTGCCCACCGCCGCGAACGAGAACAGGCCGAGCAGCACCAACCTTGCGACACGTATTTTCATGAGCGTAGCCAACCTCTGATAACAATTGAGCCATCTGGCCAGCAGGTGTGGGGCGAACCTTGTCTCGCGTTCCGCTACCTTTCTGCGCCTCACACATAGACAGGGAATCAAGAAAAAGTTCGCTGCAGCAACAACTTGAAGAACTTTGCCGGGGTGGTTGGTGCTGGGCAGTACCCGCAACAGGTGCCATTGCGCTCAGTCAACTGCCTGCAAATACCTCACGCAGATGCCCCCGATAACTGTCGAACGCAGCAATCGCCCCTGCCACCACCTCTGCTTCTTCCTGTTCCTCCAGCACCAGGCTGTCCAGCCTGGCAACAAACTCGCGCCAATGCAGCGCTCGGCCATCCGGATGAGGGGCCAGGTGGCGGGCGCCCTTGTCGCCATCCAGCCCAAGACGTTGTGTGTGCCTGAACAAAAACGCCGCCCCCAGGTTCGAACCTTCACTGCAATACAGCCATCCCAGGGCCTGGGCCGAGCTGACGCAGACCGGTTGGGGGGGCGTTGGCAGTGGCAGGCCCAGGTCGATCAGGTCGGCCTCTACCGCCGCGAAACGCGACAGCGCCGCCAGCCCAGGCAGTTGCTGGTTGAGCTGTTCATCCTGATACAACGCCAGCAGGCTGCCATGAAAGCGGTGCTGCACCTGCAGGAAGCGTCCATAGCGCGCGCGGTTCTCGAAAGGCCGCGCTGCCATCACCAGTTGATCAACGCTGTCATGATCCCTGCTGCTGGCCGCTTTCAGGCGTTTGCAGCGGCTTTGTTCGGTGGAGGGGGAAGTTACAGCGTTCATCGGCGTATCCGTGGCAATAGAGCAAGGCTCCCATGATGCTTGCCGTCCTTGGCAAGCAGCAAGCATCACACGCCCAACCTGAGCGAGTTCGCAATGATGGAGCGCAAGGACGATGCTCATTTATCATGGCGGCTGCCTTTACCATTGCCTAGGATACTTGCCATGAGCGCCCTCCAGTTTCGCCCCCCCGTCCCCGCAGATGCCGAGCGTTGCTACGCCATCGAAATTGGCGCCTATGAAGGGGATGAGGCAGCCACGCTGGAGAAAATCCGCACGCGTATCACGCAGTACCCACAAGGCTTCCTGGTGCTGGAAAGTGACGGCGAGATCGTTGGTTTCATCAACAGTGGTTGCGCCCACGAGGTCGTGATGTCCGACGAGGCATTCAAAGAGCTGGTCGGCCATGACCCGGCGGCAGCGAACGTGGTGATCATGTCGGTGGTTGTAGACCCGGCCCACCAGGGCAAAGGCTACGCCAAAGTGTTGATGAACGAATTCATTGGACGCATGCACGCGGCGGGCAAGCAGGCCATTCACCTGATGTGCAAGGAGCAGCATGTGGCCCTGTACCAGAAACTGGGCTACCAGTACGTGAAACCGTCACCGTCGGAACACGGCGGCATGGCCTGGCATGAGATGGTCATGGACCTTTGAGTGGACATCTCGCTGCGTGACAGCGCAGCCCAAAAGGGCTGCGCACTACCTTCATTCAACCCGGCGATGCCGAGCTGATGCCTGGCATCAAGTGCCACTGACCAACTGATGTGCCAGCTGGTTGTGGCGCTCCAGTACGCGCGGCAGGTCGACAGTGGTCAGCTGGCCGTCTTTCACCACGACGCGGCCGTTGATCACGCTGGTATGCACCTGGGTCGGGGTGCAGAACACCAGTGCCGCCAATGGGTCATGGTGGCCGCCGGCATACGCCACATGGCCCAGGTCGAAGGCGACGAAATCGGCGACCATGCCCGGGGCCAGTGCACCGATATCATTGCGGTTGAGCACTTTCGCGCCACCCAGGGTGGCAATCTCCAGTGCTTCGCGTGCGGTCATCGCGTCAGGGCCAAAGCCCACCCGTTGCAGCAGCAGCGCTTGGCGCACTTCACCGATCATGCTGGCGCCGTCGTTGGAGGCAGAGCCGTCGACCCCCAGGCCCACCGGTACGCCGTGGTCGCGCATCTTGCGCACCGGGGCGATGCCCGAGGCCAGCCGCATGTTCGAGCATGGGCAGTGGGCCACGCCGGTGCCGGTGCGGGCGAACAGCTCGATGCCGTGCTGGTCGAGCTGCACGCAGTGGGCATGCCATACATCGTGGCCGACCCAGCCAAGGTCTTCGGCGTACTCGGCAGGGGTCATGCCGAACTTCTCGCGGCTGTAGGCGATGTCGTTGACGTTCTCGGCCAGGTGGGTGTGCAGCGACACCCCATACTGGCGCGCCAGCACGGCAGCTTCGCGCATCAGGTCGCGGCTGACCGAGAACGGCGAGCATGGCGCGACCACGATGCGGCGCATCGAGCCGTGGCTGGCATCGTGGTAGTCCTCGATCAGGCGTTGCGATTCCTTGAGGATGTCGGCTTCCTTTTCCACCACCGAGTCAGGTGGCAGGCCGCCTTGGCTCTGGCCCACGCTCATGCTGCCGCGCGCGGCGTGGAAGCGCATGCCGATCTCGGCCGCCGCGTGGATGCTGTCGTCGAGCTTGCAGCCGTTGGGGTAGATATACAGGTGATCGCTGGAGGTGGTGCAGCCGGACAGGATCAGCTCGGCCATGGCGGTCTGGGTCGACACCGCGATCATCTCGGGAGTCAGGCGCGCCCAGATCGGGTACAGGTTGGTCAACCAGTTGAACAGCTCGCCGTCCTGAGCGGCCGGTACCACGCGGGTGAGGCTCTGGTACATGTGATGGTGGGTGTTGACCAGGCCTGGGATGACCACCTTGCCGGCCATGTCCAGAATCACGTCGGCGTGCTGAGGGAGGGTTTCGCTGGGGCCGACTTGCCTGATCAGGTTGTCTTCGATGAACAGGCCGCCGTTCTTGATTTCGCGGCGTTCGCCGTCCATGGTGACCAGCAGTGCGGCGTTTTTGACGAGGAGCGTTTTTGCAGGGTTTGTAGATGACATGGTGCAAGCCTGCGCAATACGCATCGGCGATTACCGATGTCATAGGCGCTCGGTATTGTAAGCAAGCTTTTTAGTGATTGTATACAGCTCGAAGCGCCAGTGCCGGCCCCTCAGCAGGTAAGACCGCGAAGCGGCCCGCACAGGTCATATCCATGAATGCTCGCACCGCCTCAGCGCCCGGCCTTGCGTTCCAGCACCGGTACCCGCGAGGCAAAGGCGCGCAAGTCGTCAGGCGTCACTCGGCCATCTGCAGCTCTGGCAGCTTCATGCGGAATGCACGGGTCAGCCCCATTAGCACCAACAGGCCCAGGCCCATCCAGCACAGACCGATGGTAAACGACAGGCTGGTCAGGCTGCTCCATAGCCACAGCGTGCTGAGAAAGCCCAGCCCGGGAATGACGCCGTACAGCAGGGCGTTGCGGCAACCGCGCAGTTTCTGGTCGACCAGGTAGTGCTTGACCACCGCCAGGTTCACCGCCGAGAAGGCGAACAGTGCACCAAAGCTGATCATGTTGGCCACGGTATCCAGGGTGATCACCAGGGCGATCAGGGACAACAGGCTGACCACCAGGATGGCAGTGGCCGGCACGCGCTTTTTCGTCACCAGCTGGCCGAATGCCCGCGGCAATGCGCCGTCGCGGCCCATGGCGAACAGTACGCGCGACACGCTGGCCTGGGACACCATGGCCGAGGCGAAGCAGCCGGCCACGTAGGTAGCGGTGAAGGCGGTTACCAGCAGCTCGCCGCCCACCCGGCGCATCACGTCCACCGAGGCCGAATCCGGGTCGGCGAAGCTGCCCCAGTCGGGGAACACCATCTGTGCGCAGTAAGACACCACCAGAAACAGCAGCCCGCCGATCAACGACACCGCAAGAATCGCCACCGGAATGCGGTAGGTCGGGTTGCTGGTTTCCTCAGCCATGGTCGACACCGCATCAAAACCGAGGAACGACAGGCACAGTACGGCGGCACCGGTCATGATCAACGGCACGCTGAAGCCTTCGTGGTGGAAGGGGGCCAGCAGCGACACCGGCTCCGCCTGTCCGCTGAGCTTGAGAATGGACAGGGCGACGAAGACGATGATGAACACCAGTTGCACCACCACCAGTATCCAGTTGACCCGGGTGATCGACTCGATGCCGATCAGGTTGAGGAAGGTGACCAGGGCAATGGAGCCCGCGACCCACACCCAGGCATGGATGGCCGGGAAGTATTCCGACATGTAGATGCCGATCAGCAGGTAGCTGAGCAGCGGCAGGAAGATGTAGTCGAGCAGCAGTGTCCAACCGGTGATGAAGCCGATATGGCTGCCAAAGGCCTTGCGCGTGTAGGTGTAGACCGAGCCGGAGTAGGGGTGGGCCTGGACCATGCGGCCGTAACTGTAGGCGGTCAGCAGCATGGCGGCGAGCGTGAGCAGGTAGGCGGTGGGCAGATGCCCTTTGGTCATCTGGGTGACCAGCCCGTAGGTGGTGAATACGGCCAGGGGCACCATGTAGGCCAGGCCGAACAGCACCAGGGCGGTCATGCCCATGGACTTGCGGAAGCGGCCGGTGCTGGTACCGGGTTGCGAGGATGCATGCTGGGCGGGGCTATGGGCTGTACTTGTTGTTGTATGCATTGCTAACTCCTGAAAAGGGATGCAGGACACCGCGGCAGGCGAGCAGGCTCGCGACCGTTGGGTGTTGTGCAAGGAGGTCGAGCGGAAGCTCGCAGCGCTGGGGCGGGTTGATGCTCCCACACCCTGCAGGTACCCGGAATCACCCTTTGGGGTGAGCGGCCACTGCCCTTGCCCAGCTCACCCCAAAGGGTGATTCCGGTGTCTGCAGCGCCGTGGGAGTATCTGCTCAACGACGCACCGCACTGGCGGCGGTGCCACTGAAAAGAAACGGCAGGCCCAAAGTGACTAATCAACTGCTTTCAGAACAATGGTTCGAGCACCAGGCCAAGGTCACCGAGGCGATCGGCCGGCCGGGCTTTGCCGCCAGCCTGTTTGCGGCATTGGGTGTGATCCGGCCGATCCAGGCGACCACGGTGTACCTGTACCCGCACGACGGCATGCCCTGTGCGCTGTTCGAGCAGGATGACAAGGCGCCTTGGCAGCCTGAGGGCAATGTCAGCCGCTACCTGTCGGGCTTCTACCTGCTCGACCCGTTCTACGGTGCTTGCGTGGAACAGGTCGAATCCGGCTGCTACGGCCTGTTCGAAGTGGCACCCGATCACTTCGAGGTCAGCGAGTACTACCAATCGTTCTACCGCCACTCGCACCTGGAGGATGAACTCAACTACATCCTGCAGGTGGCGCCCGGGCAAAGCCTGGCGGTGTCGCTGGCCTTCACCGACAAGCTGGATGGGCAAAGCCGCACGCGGTTCGGGCTCATCACGCCTTGGGTGCTGGCGGTACTCGGCAAGCACTTTGCCGGGCTGGACAGCCGCGCAGGCCGCTTCGAGAACATCCTCGAGCAGCGTATTCATGCCGCCCTTAACAACTTCGGCAGCTCGCTGTTGACCGAGCGTGAATGCCGTATCGCCCAGCTGATCCTGCGTGGCCACTCGACCAAGTCGCTGGCCGAGCGGCTGGGCGTATCGGAAGACACCATCAAGTCGCACCGCAAGAACGTCTACGCCAAGCTCGACATCGGCACCCAGTCCGAACTGTTCTCCCTGTTCATCGATGCGCTGGCCAATGCCCAGGGCGTGCTGGGCAAGGACCCGCTGGAAAGCTACATGGGCAAGCTGCGCTGAACGCCAGCCGCCCTGCAACCCCACCGCAAAGGAAAACCAACAATGAACGCGCCTTTCGCCCCGCAACGCCAGACCCGTGACTACCAGGCAGCCGATGCAGCCCACCACATTCATGCCTTCCTCGACCAGAAGGCGCTGAACGCCGAAGGGCCGCGGGTGATCGTTGGTGGCGAACGTTTGCACCTGTGGGACAGTGAGGGCAAGCGCTACCTGGATGGCATGTCCGGCCTGTGGTGCACCCAGCTCGGTTATGGCCGCCGTGACCTGACCGCCGCCGCGGCCACGCAGATGGATCAGTTGGCTTACTACAACATGTTCTTCCACACCACCCACCCGGCGGTGATCGAACTGTCCGAACTGCTGTTCAGCCTGCTGCCGGGGCACTACAGCCACGCGATCTACACCAACTCCGGCTCCGAGGCCAACGAGGTACTGATCCGCACCGTACGCCGCTACTGGCAGGTGGTTGGCCAGCCATCCAAGAAAATCATGATCGGCCGCTGGAACGGCTACCACGGCTCGACCCTGGCGGCCACGGCGCTGGGCGGCATGAAGTTCATGCACGACATGGGCGGGTTGATTCCGGATGTGGCACACATCGACGAACCCTACTGGTACGCCGAGGGCGGTGAACTGACCCCGGCCGAGTTCGGCCGCCGCTGCGCCCTGCAGCTGGAGGAAAAGATCCTCGAGCTGGGTGCCGAAAACGTTGCCGGCTTCATTGCCGAACCCTTCCAGGGGGCGGGCGGCATGATCTTCCCGCCGGAAAGCTACTGGCCGGAAATCCAGCGTATCTGCCGCCAGTACGACGTGCTGCTGTGCGCCGATGAGGTGATTGGTGGCTTTGGCCGCACCGGCGAGTGGTTCGCCCATGAATACTTCGGTTTCGAACCTGACACCCTGTCGATTGCCAAGGGCCTGACCAGCGGCTACGTGCCCATGGGTGGCCTGGTGCTGAGCAAGCGCATTGCCGAGGCGCTGGTGGAGCGGGGCGGGGTATTTGCCCACGGCCTGACCTATTCCGGCCACCCGGTGGCGGCGGCAGTGGCCATCGCCAACCTGAAGGCGTTGCGTGACGAAGGCATCGTCACCCAGGTGAAGGATGACACCGGGCCGTACCTGCAGCGCATCCTGCGCGAGGTGTTCGCCGACCACCCGTTGATCGGCCAGGTGCAGGGCGCCGGGTTGGTGGCAGCGTTGCAGTTCGCCGAGCACAAGCCGACGCGCAAACGCTTTGCCAACGAGAACGACCTGGCCTGGCAGTGCCGCACCTTTGGTTTCGAGGAAGGGGTGATCATTCGCTCGACCCTGGGCCGGATGATCATGGCCCCGGCCTTGATCGCCAACCACAGCGAGCTGGATGAGCTGGTGGAGAAGACCCGGATAGCCGTAGACCGCACGGCGCGGCTGGTCGGCAAGCTCTAAGCCGCTGACAAGGGTAACGCGCTTCCCTGTGGCAGCGGGCACGCCCGCGAACACCGGCGAAGCCGGTGCCATCCACCGTGTCGCCTGATTCGCGGGCATGCCCGCTCCCACAGAGGGAGTGCGGCGTGCTTGCGGACTGTGTGGTACCTGTTACTTGCGCAAGAAGGACCGCCACGACGGTCGTCTGGAGTACAAATGTACACGCTCGAATTCTGGCAACAACGCGCCTCGGACCTCTACCTTCCGGCCCATGCACTGATCGACGGCAAACCCGTCAACGCACAGGATGGCGCCACCTTCGCAGCCATCAACCCCGCCACCAACAACGTAATGGCACAGGTTGCCGCCTGCGGCCAGGCCGAGGTCGACCTGGCCGTCGCCAGCGCCCGTCGGGCCTTCGAACACGGCCCCTGGCCGCGCATGGCGCCGGGCGAGCGCAAGAAAGTGCTGCTGCGCCTGGCCGAGCTGATCATGGCCCATCGTGAAGAACTGGCCTTGCTGGACTCGCTGAACATGGGCAAGCCGGTGATGGACGCCTACAACATCGACGTGCCGGGTTCTGCCCATGTGTTCGCCTGGTACGGCGAGGCGCTGGACAAGCTGTATGACCAGGTGGCGCCCACTGCTGCCAATGCGCTGGCCACCATCACCCGCGAAGCACTCGGTGTGGTCGCGGCCGTGGTGCCGTGGAACTTCCCCCTCGACATGGCCGCCTGGAAGCTGGCTCCGGCACTGGCTGCCGGTAACAGCGTGGTACTCAAGCCTGCCGAGCAATCACCGTTCTCGGCCCTGCGCCTGGCCCAACTGGCGCTGGAAGCGGGGTTGCCGGAAGGCGTACTGAACGTGGTGCCGGGCCTGGGCGAGCAGGCCGGGCAGGCGCTGGGCCTGCACCCGGATGTGGACTGCCTGGTGTTCACAGGCTCCACCCAGGTGGGCAAGTACTTCATGCAATACTCGGCGCAGTCCAACCTCAAACAGGTGTGGCTGGAGTGCGGCGGCAAGAGCCCGAACCTGGTGTTCGACAACTGCCAGGACCTGGACTTGGCGGCGGAAAAGGCCGCCTTCGGCATTTTCTTCAACCAGGGCGAAGTGTGTTCGGCCAACTCGCGGCTGTACGTGCAGCGTGCCATTCACGATGAGTTCATCGAGCGCCTGCAGGCCAAGGCTCGCCAGTGGCTGCCCGGTAACCCGCTGGATCCGGCGAGCCGCGCCGGGGCCATTGTCGATGCCGAGCAGACCGGCCGCATTGAGGCCGCCATCGTGCGTGCCGGGCAAGAGGGCGCGAGATTGGTGTGTGGCGGCCGACGCCTGAACATCGAAGGTTCGGACAACTACATCGAACCGACCATTTTTGCCGGTGTCGAGGGCCGCATGAGCCTGGCGCGGGAGGAAGTGTTCGGCCCGGTGCTGGCAGTCAGCGCCTTCGACACGGAAGAAGAGGCGGTGCGCCTTGCCAACGACAGCATCTATGGCCTGGCTGCCTCGGTGTGGAGCGACGACTTCAACCAGGTGCACCGGGTAGCGCGGGCGTTGAAAGCCGGTACCGTATCGGTGAACACAGTCGATGCGCTGGATGTGACGGTGCCGTTCGGTGGGGGCAAGCAGTCGGGGTTTGGCCGCGATCTGTCACTGCACTCGTTCGACAAATATTCGCAGCTGAAGACCACCTGGTACCAGTTGCGCGGCTGATGTCCTGTTCATGGTCCGCGGCGCCTGCGTCGCGGTACAAGGTCTTGCACGCTCGTCTATAAACCTGTTTCCGGCCCGGCAGAACGCTCACCCGCACTCTACACTGCTGCAGACATCAGCCAAGGCAATGTGCCGCACATGGAGTACCTGGGATGGGCTGCGTGTCGACGGGGCGTTTTGTTGGCAATACAGGACGTGGTATTTCACTGCAGTGGCTGGTGGCGCTGGCTATCGTGCTGGGCATGCTGCTGCTCGGCGCCGCCCTGGCCTGGCAGGGTTACCGCGGAATTCGCCAAACCCTCGTGGCTGCTGCTGGCGATGCTGCCCAGCAGGTTGCCAAGACGATCGACGAGCGCGCCAGGCGCCTGATCGAGCCGGCGCAAAGCAGCATTCGCCTGCTTGCCCACAACACGACGCTTCACACCCAGGCACAGCGCATGGATCGGCTGCCACAGCTGGTGGAAATGCTGGACGCCAACCGCATGCTCAGCGCCGCCTATCTGGGTTACCCCAGCGGCGAGTTCCTGTTGGTGCGTCGCCTGCGTGACCCACAGCTGATGCAGCGTTTCGCCGCTCCACCGGGCACGGCTTTTCTGGTGCAGAGCGTCAGCCATGGCGACGGCGCCAAGGTGCAGGGCGAGTGGCGCTTTTATGATCGGGCGCTGAACTTGTTGCAGGCCCAGGCCAAACCTGACTATCGCTACGATCCACGCCTGCGTCCCTGGTTCGCTCAAGCCACGGTACAACCCGCTACTGTACTGACTCGTCCCTATGTGTTCTTCACCACCCGTGAGGTTGGCTTGACCATGGCCCAACGTAGCGTCGACGGTGGGGCCGTGATCGGCCTGGACGTTTCGGTCAACGACCTGGCCAGCGAGACTCAGGACCTGCGCATGACCCCTGGTACCGAGATTGTTGTGGTCGATGACCAGGGCAACGTTGTGGCCTATCCGGACCCGCAGCGGGCAATCGTGCACGAAGGGCAAGGCGTGCGCCTGTCGCGGGTCGCCGAGTTGGGCGCTCCCAGCCTGGCGCAGCTATACGCTGACCTGCCGAAGGGCAACCAGCCTCAGCCTTATCAGGTGGACGGCCAGACCTGGTATGGCATTCGTGTGCAGCTGACCACCCTGGCCGGGCACGACTTGCACGTGCTGATTGCCGTACCAGGCCACGAGCTGCTGGTGGGGGCACGCAAAGTCTTGTTCGAGCAGTTGCTCTGGACCGTGGCACTGATGGCCGTGTTGCTGGTGCTCGGCGGTGTGCTTGGCCGGCGCATTGGTCGCCCGCTGCGGCTGTTGCGCGAGCAGGTTCAAGGTTTGGCCAGTTTTGATTTCAGTCGTGAAGTGGGCGTGCACTCGCGGGTTTCCGAGGTGCGTGAGCTGAGCCGTGTGCTGAGTCGCATGTCCGGTACTATTCGCCACTTTCAGGCGATTACCCTTGCGCTCAGTCGCGAGCGAGACCTTGAGCGCATGCTCGATGGCGTGCTGAGCCATCTGGTAGAAGCTGCCGGGGGCGACGCCGGCGGGGTTTACCTGTACGACGCTGATCAGGCTTTGCTGCGCCTGGTCGCCTCGTGCCGCGGTGAACACTACCCAAGCGAGCTGGTAGTGGATGAAGGCGCCCGGCAGCACTTGGCTGCAACAGTGACCCAGGCCCTCGGCCTGCACGAGCGCAGCCTGGCCGTGGTGCTGAATGACCGTAGCCAGGCACTGTTGGGCATACTGGTCCTGCAAATGGACGAAGAGCAGGCGCATGAGCGGGTAGGCGAGGCATTCCGGCGCTTTGTCGAGGAGTTGTCCGGTGTGGCTGCAGTGGCCATCGAGACCCGCCAGTTGGTCGAAGCCCAGCAACGCCTGCTGGACGCCATGATCAAGCTGCTGGCAGACGCCATCGACGCCAAGAGCCCCTATACCGGTGGCCACTGCGAGCGGGTGCCTCAGCTGGCTCAGATGCTGCTGGATCAGGCAGTGGCAGCCGACAGCGGCCCGTTCGCCAGCTTCAGCATGACCGAGGCAGAGCGATACGAGTTCCGTGTGGCAGCCTGGCTGCACGATTGTGGCAAGGTCACCAGCCCCGAGTACGTGGTGGACAAGGCGACCAAGCTGGAGACCCTTTACAACCGCATCCACGAAGTACGCATGCGTTTCGAAGTGCTGTGGCGCGATGCGGAGCTGGCTTACTGGCAAGGCCTGGCCAGCGGCGCCGACCAGCAGGTGCTGAAAGCCGCACTGAGCCGAAGCCAGGCCGAGCTGCAGGACGACTTCGCTTTCGTCGCCCAGGCCAACATCGGCGGCGAGTTCATGCAGGACACCGATATCCAGCGCTTGCAGGTGATCGGCAAGCGACGCTGGCTGCGCCATTTCGATAACCGCCTGGGCATCTCCCGAGACGAGGCGGAACGCCTTGTCGGCGTGCCGCAGCCTGAACTACCGACAGAGGAGCCATTGCTGGCCGACCGCCCCGAGCACTGCGTGCCCTGGGGTACTCGCACGCCGCCGGTGGTGAAGGGCGACCCGCGTAATATCTGGGGGTTCGATATGCACCTGCCAGGCCACGCCAGCAACTACGGCGAGTTGTACAACCTGTCGATCCGCCGTGGCACGCTGACTGACGAAGAACGCTTCAAGATCAACGAACACATCGTGCAGACCATCATCATGCTCAGTGCACTGCCGCTGCCGCGCCAGCTCAAGCGGGTACCCGACATCGCCGGCAACCACCACGAAAAGATGAACGGCAGCGGCTATCCGCGCCGTCTGGACGGGCAGGACCTGGGCATTGCCGAGCGAGTGATGGCGATTGCCGACATCTTCGAAGCACTGACGGCAGCAGACCGGCCGTACAAACCTCCGAAGACGCTGTCTGAATCGGTGAAGATCCTGGTGTCCATGGCCCGCGAGGGGCACGTCGACGGGCAACTGCTACAGCTGTTCCTCAGCAGCGGGGTATTTCGCCAATATGCCGAGCGCTTCCTGCGCACCGAGCAGATCGACGAGGTGGATGTGGCCTACTGGCTGGCGCAGATTCAGGAGCGTTGCGCAGCCAGACCTGTGAGCTGAGGGACGACAACGCTGAAAAAATCAGGCCGCGTGGCGCTCGATTCAAGCGCCACGGCCTTTCGCAGTGTCCTCCTGGAGACCGCCAACCACCCAGGTAGCGTGGATCAGCTCACTCATACTCCTGCACCCCTGCAATATGCCGCCCGGCGACATAGCCAAAGGTCAGCGCCGGTCCCAGGTTGATGCCACCCGACGGATACCAGCCACCCAACACGCTGGCCATGTCGGTACCTGCTGCGTACAGGCCTGCAATCGGTTGTGCGGACTCATCCAGTACACGGGCATTGCCGTCGGTGCGCAACCCGGCAAAGGTGCCAAAACAGCCAGGCTTTACTTTCACCGCATAGAACGGCCCGTGCTCGATGGGCGCCACGCAAGGGTTGGGGCCCTTGTGCTGTGGGTCACCCTGCTTGCGGTTGAACGGCGTGGAACCGCGGCCGAACGCCGGGTCCTGGCCGTTACGGGCATGGCTATTGAAGTCAGTGACCGTGGCGCGCAGCCCGGACGGGTCAATGCCGCAGGCCTGGGCGAGTTGCTCGAGCGTGGCGCCGCGTTTCAGGTAGCCGTTGCGCACATGCGGGCCTACCGGCAGCGGTGCCGGGCGGGCATGCCCCAGGCCATAGCGGCGCAAGAAGCGATGATCGCAAACCAGCCACGAGCACACCTCCTGACCCTGCGGCACTGCAGCGACCATGGCCGACACATAGTCGTAATAGCCATGCGCTTCGTTGACGAAACGCTTGCCGTTGGCCAGCACGCCGATAACGCCCGGTTTGCCGCGCTCGATAATGTGCGGGAAGTGGCCGACGCTGCCGTCGCGATACGGCACCTGTGAAACCGGTGCCCAGGCCACTGGCGACTTCAGGTCGGTGGCAACCACGCCGCCGGCGGATTCACCCAGCCGCAGGCCATCGCCAGAACACCCCTTGGGCGGCAGCGCCAGGTTGTCGTGGCCGCTGGCATCGCGCGGGAACAGTTGCTGGCGCCGGGCGTTGTCATTGGGGAAACCACCTGCCGCCAGCACCACGGCCTTGGCGCGGATCAGTTGCTCGCCCTGTGGCGTAGCGACCCACGCCCCGCGCACCTGGCCACCCTCGATAAGCAGGCGTTTGGCCGGCGCCGACGCTTGCAGGTGTACACCCAGGTCCTGTGCGGATTTAGCCAGGCGCGCCACCAGCGCCACACCGTTGACCAGGTGCATGGCCCGACCATGGCGGGCCAGGTGGTACAGGTGGCGGCCAAAGCGCTTGCACACGTGCAGCAGGGCCTTGGGCGAGCGGGTCATGTTGAGGAAGGCGGCAAGGTCGGCACCGGCCATGATCGGCATGCCCATGAACGAGGTTTCGCGCATGGTCTTGCGCAAGCGTGGCAGCAGGGCGCCAACCTCGCGGGCATCGTAGGGCGCAGCGATCACCTGGTGGCCGCCAAGGGCTGCCCCCGGCGTATCGCCATGCATGTCCGGGATGCCGTTGCCGTCGGCAAACTGCAACGCCGTGTACTTCTCGAAAAACGCCACCATGTGCGGGCACGCCTCGAGGAAGGCATCGACGCGCTCGGCATTGTAGTTTGCCCCCAGCTCATGGCGCAGATAAGTCCGCGGTTGCTCGATGTCTTCCTCGATGCCGGCCCTGCGCGCCAGCGGGTTGCGTGGCACCCAGGCCCAGCCGCCGGACCAGGCGGTGGCACCGCCAAATACCGGTTCTTTCTCCACCACGATCACCTTCTGTCCATGCCAGGCAGCCGTGACGGCCGCCGCCAGCCCGGCGGCGCCAGAACCTATGACCAGTACATCGCATGCGGTTTCGAGAGGAGCGGAAGACATTGCGGGTTTCCTGTTTTTTTATTGGAACAATGTTCCACATTCTTATCGGCAGCGGGTGGTCCTGCAAGGTCAGGTCGGGCATGTCAGGCAAGAACTGGGCGATCATCGGACATTCGAGGTGGCCCGAGCTGCGCTGGCTGGCGACGATGTGGAATCATCTTCTAGAATCCGCAAAAAAATCAGGGACCTGTGACATGGCTGGTAGTCAGATCGAACGCGCCTTCAGTCTTGTAGAAAGCCTTACCGGTGAACCCCAAGGGCTGCCGTTACAAACCCTGGCCGAGCGCCTGGACATTCCCAAAAGCGCTGCCCACCGCATGCTCACTGAGCTGGTGCGGCTGGGCTACGTGCGCCAGAACCGGGAAAGCAGCCGCTATCAGCTGTCGGCCAAGCTGGTAGCGCTGGGCTTTCGTTACCTGGCCAGCAGCGGTGCCGACATCATCCAGCCGATTCTTGACCGCCTGGCCCAGGACAGCGGCGAACTGGTGCGCCTTGGGGTGATCGACGGTGCCCGGCAAACCTGGATCGCCAAGTCCCAGGGGGCCCGCTCCGGGCTGCGCTATGACCCGGATATGGGGCGCGACGCGCCGCTGTTCTATACCGCCTCCGGGCATGCCTGGCTGGCCAGCCTGGACGATGAGCAGGCGCTGCAGATGGTGTTGCGCCAGGGTATTGCCGACCCCGACCAGTTCGGCCCCAACGCGCCACGCTCCACCGACGAGCTGCTCGCCTACCTGCACCGCGCCCGCGAGCGTGGTTATGCCTGGGTCGAGGAAACCTCCGCCATCGGCACCTCAGCCCTGGCCGCAGTGGTGCGCCGGCCGCAAAGTGACGAGGTGATCGGCGTGCTGAGCATCGCCGGGCCCAGCGCGCGGCTGGCACAGAGCCGCCTTACAGCGCTGGCACCGCTATTGCTGGCGGCGGCAGAAGAGCTGTCGGCGGCCAGTCCCGCCAGCGAGCTGTTTGCCTGAGGGGATATTCCGGTCGATTACCGCACAGTCTGTTGCGCCTGTTCTTCTGAAAAGCTGAACTTGGTTCTAAATTGTCGAGTGTAAATTGTGGAACCAGGTTTCAGAATTTCATGACAACAATGACAAGAGGACAGGCTGTTGAACCCACCCCTTCGTATTGCCTTGATTGGCGCCGGCATCATGGGCCGGCAGCATTACCAGCATTTGCGCAATGTGCCGCAAGCCCAACTGTGTGCCGTGGCCGACCCCGGCCCGCAGGCCGAGGCCTTCGCTGCCGAGTGCGGCGTGCCTTGCTTTGCCGACCACCGGCAAATGCTGGAGCAGGTGCGCCCCGAGGCAGTGATCGTCGCCAATCCCAACAACCTGCATGTCGCCACCGCCCTGGATTGTGTCGAGGCCGGGGTGCCGGTGCTGCTGGAAAAACCGGTGGGCGTGCACCTGGATGAAGTGCGTGCACTGGTGGAAGCCTCACGCCGCCGAGGTGTGCCGGTGCTTGTAGGGCACCATCGCCGACACAATCCGCTGATCGCCAAGGCGCACCAGGTGATCAACGAAGGCAAACTGGGCCGTTTGATCAACGTCACCGCGCTGTGGCAGCTGCAAAAGCCCGACAACTATTTCGAAACGCCCTGGCGCCGCGAGCCAGGGGCCGGTTTCTTGCTGACCAACCTGATCCACGACCTTGACCTGTTGCGTTACCTGTGCGGCGAGGTGGTGCAGGTGCAGGCCTTCACCCGCAACGATGTCCGCGGTTTTGCCAACGAAGACAGCGCCGCGGTGCTGCTGCAGTTTGCCAACGGTGCCCTGGGCAGCCTGACCGGGTCCGACGCGGTGGCTGCACCGTGGAGCTGGGAGCTGGACGCTGGCGAAAGCCCCGTGTACCCGCGCCAGGACGGCCAGCCGTGCTATCTGCTGGCCGGCACCCAAGGAGCACTGAGCATTCCCCAGCTAAAGCGCTGGCATTACGCCGAGGCAGGCTCGGGCTGGCATACGCCCCTGTTGCAAAGCTCGGAAAGCATCCCCGCCGGCGAGGCATTGACCCTGCAACTGCAGCATTTTGTGCGGGTTGCCCGGGGTGAACAGGCTCCGCTGATCGACGCTGCCGACGGGGGGCGCACACTGGCGCTGATCGAAGCGATAAGGCAGGCAGCCCAGAGCGGTCGGGCTTGCGCGCCCGCGCACATTGGCTGATGCAACCTTACTATTGCTGGTGATGATTAATGACTGATCGAATTTTTTCCCTCGCGGCCCTGACGGTGCTCGAGCTGTCTCCACCGGACATGGTCGAGGCCGCCGCCCGAGCGGGCTACAGCCATGTCGGCCTACGGCTGGTGCCAGCCACCGAACAGGAGCGGCATTTCCCGTTGGTTGCCGATGCCGAACTGCGTCGGCAAACCCAGGCGCGCTTGCGCGACACGGGCATCAAGGTGCTCGACCTGGAGATCCTGCGTCTTGAGCCGGCAACCTGTGTGGCCGATTTCGAAGCGATCCTGGCGGTGGGCGCCGAGTTGGGTGGCACTGAATTGCTGGTAGCGGGCAACGACCCTGACGAAGCGCGCCTGACCGAACGCTTTGCCGCATTGTGCGAACTGGCGGCACGCTACGGCATTCACCCCCACCTGGAGTTCATGCCCTGGACCGCCGTACGTGACCTGCGCCAGGCCATGCGGGTGGTGGCCAACGCCGACCGCGCCAATGGCTGCGTACTGGTGGATGCCTTCCACTTCAACCGCTCCGGGTCTTCGCTGGACGACCTGGCGCAGCTGAAGCCGCAGCGCATGCGCTATGCCCAACTGTGTGACGTTGCTGGCCCGGTACCGGCCGACATGGACGAGATACTGCGCCAGGCGCGTAACGAACGTCGCTTCCCGGGTGATGGCGATGCTGACCTGGTTGGCCTGTTACGCGCCTTGCCGCCGAGCATGCCGCTGAGCCTGGAAACCCCTACGCGGCAATTGCTGGAGCAGGGCATCAGCGGCGAACAGCGTGCGCGCATGGCGCTGGAGAAAGCCAAGGCGGTGCTGGCCGCAGTCTGATTGGGCGAACGTGGTGCATGGCACCGGCTACGTCACGTCCGTGGGGCAACCCGCTCACACACCGAACGTTGCAGTGGCGTTGTCCGCTTCTCAAAAATACCAGGCCAAAAAAAGGGCCCGCAAGGGCCCCGTAGAGGTAAGTGGTTAGCGCTCTCAGGCGCTCCCGACCTTGCGCGGTGCCATGAAATACATCCACACCAGCGCCAGGAAGTACATGGCGGGGATCATGGTAAACAGCACCGCATAGTTGTTGTTGGTAGCGGTCAGCACGCTGCCGACAATCTGCGTCATGAACATCCCGCCAATTGCCGCACACATGCTGCCGAAGCCGAATACGGTGCTCACCAGGTGCTTGGGTGTGTAGTCCATCACCAGGCTCCATATATTCGCCGTCCACGCCTGGTGCGCGCCCACCGCGATCGAGATGGCCGCCACCGCGACCCACAGCCCACTGGCGTTGGCGGCAAAGATGACGCTGAGCATGGTGCAGGCAAAGATCAGCATGGACACCAAGCGCGCTGTCGTAGCGCGCACGCCACGGCCAATCAGCCACGACGACAGGATGCCTCCCCCGATGCTGCCGAAGTCTGCCGTCAGCCAGATGATGATCAACGGGATCCCCATCTGGGTCACGTTGATGCCCAGGCTGTATTGCTGGTTCAGGAACGGCGGCAGCCAATACAGGTAGAACCAGAACACCGGCGCGGTAATCGCATAGGCCACTGCAAAAGCCCAGGTGCCACGCAGGCGCAGGATACGGCTGAACGGCACGCGGGTCGGCTCTGGCTCATCATCCTGCTGGATGTACTGCACCTCGCTCTGACGCACGCGGGGGTGGTCTTCAGGGTTGTAGTACTTCAGCACCCAAAACACGACCCACACCAGGCCCAGGCTGCCCATGGCGATGAACGCAGCCTGCCAGCCCCACACAGCCAGGATCAGCGGCAACAGCGCGGGGGTGACCATGGCACCAACGTTGGTACCGGCGTTGAACAGCCCCGTTGCAATTGCCCGCTCACCTGCCGGGAACCACAGGCGCACGGTCTTGACGCAGGCCGGGTAGTTGGCGGCCTCAGTCAGGCCGAGGATGAAGCGGCAGACCATGAAACCTGCCGCCGAGGTGGCCAGGCCGTGGGCACCCGTGGCCAGGCTCCACAGCAATACAGCGAAGAAGAAGGCCCGTTTGACCCCGACTTTGTCGATCAGCCGGCCTTGCAGCAGAAAGCCGATGGCGTAGCCGACCTGGAACCAGAAATTGATGTTGGCGTAGTCCATCGCCGTCCAGCTCATTTCCTTGGCCAGCACGGGCTGCATGATGCCGAGGGCGGCGCGGTCGATGTAGTTCAGGGTGGTGGCGAAGAACACCAGGGCCAGCATGCCCCAACGGGTCTTGCCGACGCCAAAGGCGCCGCGGAGCTTGTCGCCGATCGAGCCCTGGGACATCCGGGGCGCGGCGGGGGGGATCTTGGAGTGGTTCATAGACTGCTCGTTTCTTGAAATTGTATTCAGCTGCGGTGCTACGGGTACGTGACCGCTTCCCAGGCAGGGGGGCACGCAAGGCCGGTGCATGGTGAGCAGTGAAGACAGCAGCGTCAATTCAAGAGACGGGCTACTGTTCGGTTATCGAACGGTTGCGTTAGACCGCGGGCGCGGCAGGGATTCACGTCACTGAAGGGTAGAAGGCTTTGGCCTTGGTTGCCTGATGGGCGCAAAACCGACATCAATGATGTGCACAGCCCCCGCTCAACGCTCTACCGGCCAGATACCCGAAGGTCATCCCTGGCCCGAGGGTAATGCCGCCGCTCGGGTAGTACCCACCCATCACGCTGTGCATGTCGTTACCCACTGCAAACAACCCGCGTATCGGCTGCCCTGCGTGGTCCAGTACGCGGGCCGAGGCGTCTGTGTCCAGGCCGGCGAAGGTGCCAAGGCTGCCTGGCAGCAGTTTCACCGCATGGAACGGCCCCTTCAGCAACGGCCGAAGCGACGGGTTAGGTGCCTGCTGCGGGTCGCCTTGGGCCTGGTTGTAGGCCGACGCGCCACGCAGAAAGGTTGGGTCTTCACCTTGTGCCGCATGATGGTTGAAGCCCTCCACCGTGCGCTGCAACTGCTCGGCGTCGATCCCGCAGCGCTGCGCCAGTTGCGCCAGGGTAGCGCCGCTGTGCAAATAGCCACTGCGCTGATAGAAGCGGGTAGGGAAGGGAAAGGGCTTGGCCCAACCGATGCCATAGCGTCGTTGCGCAGCATGGTCGCAGATCAGCCAGGCCTCCGGCTGCTCAGCCTGCGGCGTGGCGGCGAAAAGCGCGTTCATGAAGTCGTGGTAGCAATCGGCTTCGTTGACGAAGCGCCGACCATCGCGGCGCACGGCGATGAAACCGGGCTTCGCGCGGTCGATCAGGTGTGGAAAATGGCCGAAATGGCCATTGCCGCGCGGTACCTGCGATACCGGCGCCCAGGCGCCCCCGTGGGCGCCTGCCGCAGACACCTGGCCACCCGCCTGTTCGCCCAGGCGCAAACCGTCACCGCTATTCTCCCTGGGCGCAGCGGAGTAATGCTGGTCACCGTCCGGCGCGTGCGGCATCAGTTGCGAGATACGCTGGCGATCATGTGGGAAACCACCGCACGCCAGCACCACACCACGCCGTGCGTAGATCGTTTGGCCGTCGGCAAACAGCGCGCCGTTGACCCGTTCTTCGCACAACAACAGTCGGCTGGCCGCTTTCTCGGTCAGCAATATCACGCCACGATCAAGGGCGCTGCGCAGCAGGCGCGCTACCAGCGCGTTGCCATTGACCAGATGTAGGCCGCGACGGTGCAGCAGCAGGTCTCGGCCATGGCGCAACAGGCGCTTGCCAACATGCAGCGCTGCCTTTGGCGAGCGTGTGGTGTTGAAGAAGGCAGCCATGTCGGCACCTCCGGCAATGCCCATGCCGGCCAGGCTGACGATGTCCAGCGGCGGGCGCAACTTGTGCAGCCAAGGCCCTAGCCGTCGCCCGTCGTAAGGTAATGCACACAGCGAGCGACCGCCGCGTGCACTGCCATCGCCTTCACGCATGTCGGGCATACGGCTACCGCACTGGAACTGCACGGCAGTGTGTTGCTGGAAGAACGCCACCATTTCCGGACCATGGCGCAGGAAGGCGCGTTGACGCGGGTCCAACTCGCGGGTGTGGGTTTGCGCACGCAAATAGCGCTCCGGGGCATCGTCGGCTTCGACGATGCCTTCGGCGATGGCCAGAGGGTTGCGCGGTATCCACAACCAGCCCCCCGACCAGGCGCTGGTGCCGCCCAGCTGGCTGGCTTTTTCCGCGACGACCACTGTCAGGCCATGATGCGCGGCGGTTACGGCGGCAGCCAGGCCAGAGGCGCCGGAGCCGATGACGAGTACGTCACATTCAAGGGGGGGCATGGAAGGGGTCCGCTCGGCTGTTGGAAGAGGTGGGGTGTGGCTTACTGCAGCGGTGAGAAACCGGTCGGGCGCAGCAGGCGCGATTGCAGGCGCAGTACCGCGCCCAGCTCGCGGTTGCGTCGCGAGAATTCTGCCCAGCGTGAGTCTGCCGCCATGGCTGCGCGGCGTGCCATGCGGTCGTCGAGGCTGGCATAGCCCCAGATGTGCACCACTTGGTTGACGTCGCCGAACTCGCTGGTGAAAAAGCCCACCAGGTTGCCCAGGTGTTCGCTCTGCACCTCGAGTGCGTGGCTTTGGTACAGGGCCAGCCAGTCGGCCATTTTCAAGGGGTCGAGGGTGTAGGTTCTCAGTTCGTAGTACATGCCGGGTTCTCCGTAGGGGTAGCCGGCGCCTGCAGGCGCGCGGTGATGTGGTTGGCAGCAAGCCAGCCGAAGGTGAGGGCAGGGCCCAGGGTGATGCCGGGGCCGGGGTAGGTGCCTTTCATCAGTGAGTTCATGTCGTTGCCGACCGCATACAGCCCGGGAATGGGCAAACCGCTGCGGTTCAGCACGTTGGCATCGGCGTTGGTCACCAGGCCACGGGCTGAACCGAGGTCGCCGGTGTGAATGCGGATGGCATAGAACGGCCCCTTGGTAAGGGGTGCCAAGCATGGGTTGGGCGCATGTTGCGGGTCGCCCATGTAGCGGTTGTAACTGTTGCCGCCTTTGCCAAATGCGCGGTCGATGCCATTGCTGGCATCGCTGTTGAACTGTGCAAGTGTTTGCGCAAACCCCTGTGGATCGACGCCGATGGCCAGGGCCAGTGCCTGCGATGTGGTGGCCCGGTACAGGTAGCCTGCGTCGATCAACGCCTGGTTGTTGACGGGCTTGGGCCGCGCCAGGCCAAGCCCGTAGCGGTTCATTGCCTCGGCATCGCAGACCAGCCAGCAGCTGGCAATGCCGTTGGCGAACATGGTGTGCACGAAGTGGTGGTAGGAGTCGGACTCGTTGACGAAGCGCCGCCCGGCTTGGTCTACCGCAATCACGCCCGGCTTGGCGCGGTCGGTGACCAGGTGCGGGAAGCGCTCACGTTCACCATCGGCATGACGTAGTTCGGAAACCGGTGCCCAGAAGAAGTTGGCCGCTAGGCCCTCGCCCTCGGCTGCTGCCACGGCCTGGGCAAGGCGCAGGGCGGCTCCGTCGTTTGCCGGTGGTGACATGGTCAGGTGCGGCGCCTTTTGAGCAGGGCGGTAGCTGGCGGCCATTGCGCCTGCTGCGAATCCGCCCATGGCGCACACCACGCCACCACGGGCCATTACCCGCTCACGGCGGCCCTCGCGCTGTACGACCACGCCCGTGATCACGCCGTGCTCGGCGATCAGCTCCACGGCCTCGCTGCGTAACCACAACTGCGTGCCGTGGGCGAAGGCGCTGGTGGCCAGGCGGGCGATCAATGCGTTGCCAGTGGTAAGCCGGGTGCCGCGTGGGTGCTGCAGGCGGTCGCGCGCGTAACGCGCCATCAGCTTCAGGCAATGCCACAGCGACCTGGGTGAGCGGCGAATGCTGAGGAAATGCTGGATATCCACCCGGTTGACCATCATGCCGCCGAACAGCAGCATGCCGGGCGGTGGCATCTGCAGGTCCTTGAAGCGTGTGCCCAGGTGCTTGCCGTCGTATTCGACCATTTCCAGCGCCCGACCGAACTGAGTGGCGCCGGGTGCATCCGGGTAATAGTCGGGTGAGAGTGGGCGCAGGGCATAACGCAGTTCGGTGTTCTGCTCCAGCCAGCGCAGCGCTTGGTGACCATGCTCGATGAAGGCATCGCCCAAGGCGGGGTCGTAGCCGTCGCCGATGACCTGCTTGAGGTAGGTGCGCATTGCCTCGGGAGAATCCTTGGCGCCGGCGTCACGGGCTTGGTCGGTGCCATACAGCCACACCGCGCCGCCAGAAATCGCCGAGGTGCCGCCAAAGCGTTCGGCCTTTTCCACCACCAGCACCTTTAGCCCCCGGCGGGATGCTGTGGCGGCAGCGGCGAAACCACCGGCACCGCTGCCCAGCACAACCAGATCGAAGCTGTTGTGTGTGTGCTCCAGAGTCGTCATGGCCTCAGATCTCCAGCGGTGTGACGCCCATGAAGGCGCCAAGGTGGCCCAGTTGGGCGAAGGCCATTTCCGGGCCAGTCTGGATCCTGCAACCTACTTGCCGCGCGCGGCTCAGCAGCGGGGTTATCTCGGGTGAGGTGACCACGTCGGCGACCAGGGTGCCTGGCAGCAGGGTAGCCAGCACGGCGGCGGACAGCGGCAGCTCTGCGCGGGTGCCCATGCCGACCGGGGACGCGTTGGCCACCAGGTCGAAGTCTTCCAGCCCACTGAACTGTGTGCTGACCGTGAGCCGGGGGAAGGCGTTGCCGAGCAGTTCGCATACAGCACCCATGCGTGCTGTGCTGGGGTCGCTGAGGGTAATGCTGGCGATCCCTGCCTCAGCCAGTGCATAGGCAATGGCACTGCCAACACCGCCGCAACCGATCACCAGTGCCCGTTTGCCCGCCGGCTTGAAGCCATGCTTGTGCGCAGCGCCGAGGAAGCCAGCGCCGTCCACGTTGTCGCCCAGCAGGCGTCCGTCGCGCTCGCGACGTATCACATTGACCGAACCCAGGGCAGCTGCGCGCTCGCTCAGTCCGTCCACGCGGTTGGCGAGCGCCTGCTTGTAAGGCACGGTGACCACGCAACCGCGTAGGTTCTGCCAGCCACGCAGGGTATCCGCAAAGCTGTCCAGCGCCGCCTCATGCAGGTCGATGGGCAGCATGGCGAGGTTGCAGTTGTTGTGGTTGAACCAGGTGTTGAAGTTTTCCGGAGACTTCACCTGGGCGATGGGCGAACCGACGATGGCGACCAGTTCAGTGGAACCTCGAATCATGCTGACCTCCTTATTGGCGTTGTTATGGAGGCAAGGGTGAGGCAGAGGGGCGTGGGCAACAATGCGCCAAGCGGTCACTTAATGCGATAATCGCAGTCATGATCCGGTTATCGCATTAATCGGCTGTTTTTGTGCCTCTGGTAGCGAGTCGAATGCATGAACACACCCGTCATCCATCCCCGTGACCTGATCGCGGGCTTGCAGAAAGGCCTGGCGCTGATGCAACTGTTCAGCGCCGAGCAGCCGCGTCTGAGTGTGCCGCAGGCGGCCAGGCTATCTGGCCTTACGCCCAGTGCTGTGCGGCGGTTTCTGCTGACCTTGGTGCATGAGGGCTTTGCCGAAACGGACAGCCGTGAGTACTGGCTGACCCCCAAGGCCTTGCGTATCGGCCAGGCTTATGTGGACTCGGCGCAACTGCCGCGCATGCTGCGGCCGATTGTTGAACAGGTGGCACGGCAGACCCAGGAGCACGTATCGGTGGGTACCCGCGATGGCGATGAGATCATCCATCTGGTGCGTAGCCGGTATAGCCATGTGGCGTCTTTGTCGATCAGGCCGGGCTCGCGGGTACCCATGTATTGCACGGCCGGCGGGCGGGTCTGGCTGGCCTGGCTGGATGAGGGGGAGCGGGACGAATACTTTGCCCGTCACCCGCTGCAGGCGTTGACGCCTTACACACTGACAGACCGGGCGCAGCTGGACGCTGAGCTACTGCGCGTGAAGGGGCAGGGGTTCTGTATCGTTGATCAGGAATATGAAATCGGTATGCGGGTGCTGGGGGTGCCATTGCTGGGGCGGGCCGGTCAGTTGAAAGCGACGCTGACCATCACGACTCATGCTTCGCGGTTGAGTATTGATGAGATACGGTTGCGGTATTTGCCAACCCTTTATGAGGCACAGGCGTTGCTTCGGCCAGTGCTGGATTGACGCAGATATGGCGCAGTTTGCGGGCTGGCGCCATGGTTATGAGAACGGGTCACCCGGAAAGGTGGCTTTGTTCGCCATTTGGGCCGCTGGACGGCCCAAACCTGTTGACTGACAGGCTTCAGCATCTGGCTCGGTGGCCGGCAGTGGCTTTCAATCAATGAGCCAACCTTGGTCCCCCTCGATCAAAGTCCCTCCATGGCTGGTAGTGTCACCCTCCCTTGCTGCGGGGTGGCCCTCGATGATCGTGCAGGCAGCGCCGGTTTCGATTACGGCGCCACAACTGATGCGATCGCCCACACGTGCGACGGCCTTGCCATCCACGAATGTTGCACTTGCGCCGGTTTCCACAGTGCCTTCGCCATGGAGCGGGCAGCTATGATGATGGCCTACCAGTACGATGGGTTTCATTTGCGCTTCCTTTTGCCGGGTTGATTGGGGGCTTCCTCAAATGCTTCGGGTGGCGGTGGCGCTGCTTGGACGTTGAACAGGCGGCAGATGCCGTACCAACAGATGGCTACGGAGAGGTTGTAGGGGAACAGCACAGCCCAGAACGGCAATTGCCAGTTCTTTTTGCCCTGCATTTCACCGGGCTCGCCGGTTCGCCAGGGGGCATAGTGGTGCCAGGCTTCGGCCGGGGTCAGGCAGATGGCGTGCAGTGGCTTGTGCCACCAGTTGGGTTCACCGGGCGGGGGGAGTTTGTCCGGGCCGTGGTCCATGAAGTGGCGGAGGTATTCCCATACCTCGGCGACATGCTTGACGCCGGGTTCGGTGGATTCATTGCTGTCGACCCAGAGGCAGTCCTTTTGATGCAGGCTGCCGTCTTCGCGGCGAGGGGCGAAGGCGAGGGCATAGCTGGTGGTGAAGGAGGAGCCGCCGTATTCGGTGCGCTTGAAGATGCCACCTCCGGTGTTGGCCCATTCGAATACGAGTACTTTGCTCAAACGTTGGTAGTAGATTTTTTGGGTTGAACGATTGAAGCAGAAACTTGATAAGCGTTTTATGAAATATATTCGATAAATGAGGAAAGGTAGGAAAGTGAAAGGCATAAGCAAGAATCCGGTGGCTAATAATGGAGCGGATTCGTACATGCGCCATATGTCTCTAGAGAGTAAGTGTGGGTAAAAGCCGGCAATTGAAAGAATAGTAATCGCGCAATACAGCTTTCCCATAAAGACAGAGTCTGTGACCCATGGATTCCTTAAGCATAAAATAGTGTCAGATAAGCTTAATAGTTGTCCTGTGATAGTGGGCTTGTGTCCAGAGTCTGACATTGAGTTGAATAGCCAGATGGTTGCCATGATCAGCGCTCCAGACGAAAAATTGACAGGGTCTCATTATCTTCGTCCAGGCCTTGATTGGCGTTGTAGGTTAGACGAAGTGAGACATGATTTTGGTTGGCTAGGGTGTTTTCGAAATGTAGAACTAAGCCAGCACCTACGAGGTGGCCGGTCGGGCTGATTGGAAAAACGTCAATTCCGTGGTCGTCACGGACGGAGCTCAAACTTCCTGACCATTCACTTACGCCTAACCTGAACGCAGGCAACAGCACTGTGAATTCTACGGTTGGTTGGGATGTGACTACTTCGTTATGTGTGATAGCTGTCCAGTCTGGCGGCGACCAGTGGTTATTATGATGCCATCGGGTGTCGGCTTTAGTTATGCCGAGGGATAGGGCTTGCTCGGTGGATAGTAGCTTGGGTCCATAATGTTCATTGTGCCAAGCCTTAATTTCTGTTTGCATTGAGGTGAAGTAGGGTAATTTTTTCTCATAGTCCAAGGTAATGCCAGGGCGCACTTCTCCATCATTTTTGCGATTCCCGAAAATACTACGTGCTGCCCAAAGTTCAATTGGCCTGTGAAGACGCTCATGTGCCTTGGCGTGTAGGTAGAGGCCTCCTGCAATGATGGCTACTCCTACGAGGACAAGGGCCGCTGCGGCCCATCCGGCAAAGGGCACAACCGATGTAACGCCCGCAATCGCAAGTCCTGCTTCAAGGACGACAGCGGAACCAATAGCCATGGTGAACCCACCCGCCACAGTGTAACCGGCTGCAGTTAGATCACCATTGTCGTACTGTCGTAGCGCCTTAGTACCGTCCGCGAAAAAACCCAGTGCTATTGCCGGATATCCGGCTAACCGCGCAAACAGATTGCTACTCAAAAACTTGATAACCCCATTGCCAAAGGCCATGCCCGGCGCTGTGGCACTTAATCTCAGCATGACGGCCTTTTGCGTCGCCCGCACGCTGACCAATGTCGCCGCCGCTGCACCGATCACCCCGAAAACAGATGAAGCGAACCCCAGGGTGTATTC
>NZ_JBICKE010000072.1:0-2751 GCF_043103865.1 Pseudomonas sp. yb_5 | reverse complement strand
GGCACGCGCTCCTGCTCGGGAGGCTGGGCGGGTCTTGTGTGTTCCAGTTGCTCGGCCGGCATCAGGTCACGCAGTTGATGCTGGTAGGCCGAGACCGACAGGCTCAGGTCCAGGGCCATGCCTTCGGCATCGGCGAGCGCCACTACCACCGGCACTTTCGGCTGGGTCCAGGGGTAGTGGCGGGCGATGGCATTGAGGTTGCCGATGGGCAATGTTTCGGTGACCGGGTCGCTGCTCCAGGTCAGCGGCATGCGCCGCTCGGTTGGCTTGAAGTCTTCGACCCAGGTTTGCAGGGCACTCACTGGCAACACATGGGGCTGGGTGGACGGGGTCTGGCTGCCGCTCACCAGCTCGGCCATGTCCAGCTGGCGCATGTGCCGTTTGCGCAGGGCTGGCGAACCGGTGATACGGGCGGTGATGGCGTTGGTCCACAGGTGCGGGCTGTAACCGATCCACACTTCCTTGGCCGTGTCCTGACAGGTGTCGGCCCACACCCAGCCCGTGCTCTGGCCGGACAGGTAGCGGCCACGCTGGTGGTAGTCCTCCAGCCCTTGGTAGCGCAGCTCCTTGTAGAGGCCCACGCCGACGTGCTCATGAATGACCAGCTTTTCGCCCTGAGGGCCTTTCATGAACACGTAGACATAACCTGGACGCAAGGCGCGGAGGGTATAGGCCGAGTGCTGCAGCGTGGGGAAGCCTTGTTCCAGGTTGAAGCCTGCATCGGCATAGCGGCAGGCGGGAGCGTCGGCGGTGCGGGGCACGATGGCGTAGCGCACTGGCAGGATGGGTATGCGTGCGCTGCAGGCAGGCCCGGAGGTAGCACGGCTGACGGAGGCGTCGCTCATGTACGCTTCCTTTGGGTTGAATGCGCTGGTGCCTCCTCAAATGCTTCGGGTGGCGGTGGCGCTGCTCGGACGTTGAACAGGCGGCAGATGCCATACCAGCAGAGGGCGACGGAGAGGTTGTAGGGAAACAGCACGGCCCAGAACGGCAATTGCCAGTTCTTTTTGCCCTGCATTTCACCGGGCTCACCGGTTCGCCAGGGGGCGTAGTGGCGCCAGGCTTCTGCCGGGGTCAGGCAGATGGCGTGGAGTGGCTTGTGCCACCAGTTGGGTTCACCGGGCGGAGGGAGTTTGTCCGGACCGTGGTCCATGAAGTGGCGGAGGTATTCCCATACCTCGGCGACATGCTTGACGCCGGGTTCGGTGGGTTCGTTGCTGTCGACCCAGAGGCAGTCTTTTTTGTGAAGGCTACCGTCCTTCCTAGGCGGGGCAAAGGCAAGTGCATAGCTAGTGCTGAAGGATGAACCACCGAACTCTGTGCGCTTAAATACCCCTCCCTTGGTATTGGTCCAATCGAATGAGATAAGTTTTTTGTTACGTTGATATAGGATTTTTCCAGTTGCGCGATTGAGGTAAATGTTTGACAGGTTTTTTATGAAGAAAATCCTGTAGGCGATGAATGGTGTAAATATTAGTGGTGCAACAATGTATTGTGCGAATGAGTGAAGGTCCGCTAGCACCGACTTTCTAAAGTCCGCATTCATGATATCCGGGTAGATGTAGGCTGCTAACCCTAATGTCATGGCGGTATATAGTTTCCCCATGAATACGGAGTCGGATACCCATGGGTTCACGAGGGATAAGTGATGTTTATTTATGGTTGATAGTTGGCTTGAGATATGTGGAGTGAACTGAGAGCGTGCGGAGGGTGTGAAAGTCCATGAAATGGCCATTATCGTTCCCCAAGTTTGAAAGTCTGAGAGGAGCTTGCTTGTTCATCTAAGCCTAGATTTGGCAGATATTTGATGCTCAGTTTAATGTGGCGGTGGTTTCGAATTTGATTCTTGAAGTGGAGTATTAGTCCGCCCCTAATTTCATAGCAGTCTGGTGTGGTTGGGAATACAGATATGCCATTGTTCTCGAGTTGGCTACTCAGGCTGGCTTGCCATTCGCTCTGGCCCAATAGAAATCCTCGTAGGAGGACTGTAAATTCAGCAGTGGGGGGAATGCTAGAAACTTGATTGTGTGTGATGGCAGTCCAGTTCGGAGTAGTCCATGTGTTTAAGTCAGTCCATTTGCTGTCCAGATGCCCTAGGTCAAACAGTTTTGTCTCTTTTTTTGAAAGCAGCGAGGGTGAGTAAAATACCTGATGCCAAGCGTTTATTTCGTCTTTAATGTTGAAGAAGGTTGGAAGTTTCTTGTCGGTATCTAAAGTTATGTCTGGTCGGCTTTCGCCGTCATTGAGACGGTTCCCAAATATACTTCGACTGGCCCATAGCTCTATAGGGTTGTGAAGGTGTTCGGTGGCTTTCGCATGGAGGTAGATGCCTCCAGCTATGATCGCAGCACCTAATAGGACCACTGCAGCTGCAGCCCACCCTGCAAAAGGGATAAATGTTGTGGCACCTGCAATAGCTAATCCACCTTCTAATACCAAGACGGAGCCTATTGCGGCCGCGCCCCCGCCATAGAAAGTTAAATCAGAAGCGGCAGTATTACCGTGCATCTTCTGCCTTTGGGATTTTTTATAGTCAGAGGCGAATCCTAGGAAAATAGCCGGGTAGCCGGACAACCTTGCGAACAAATTGCTTCCTAGGAGCTTGATTAGACCGTTACCAAAGGCCATGCCCGGCGCTGTGGCACTTAATCTCAGCATGACGGCCTTTTGCGTCGCCCGCACGCTGACCAACGTTGCCGCCGCTGCACCAATCACCCCGAAAACAGATGAAGCGAACCCCATGGTGTATTC
>NZ_JBICKE010000071.1:0-92211 GCF_043103865.1 Pseudomonas sp. yb_5 | reverse complement strand
CAGGGATCGCGCCAGTTTTTAGAAATTGAGCAAGACAGTTGCTCCCACAAGGGCCACCGACTCTTCATGAATAGCCGAATCATCAAACCGCTGTGCACGGTCATCGCCTTGTTGGTCGGCGCCGTAATCCTCTGGCAGGCCTACAGCGCCTTTCAGGCTCGCTACCTGCGCCCGTTCGACAACCAGGCCACGCTGTTCGACGGTAGCCAGTTACAGCTACCTGCCGAGCTGGCCGGTGCGGGCCCGATCCGCGTGGTGCATTTCTGGGACCCGGCCTGCCCATGCAACGTCGGCAACCAACAGCACCTGGGCGACCTTGTCAGCCAGTTCGCAGGCCACGACGTTACCTTCCATGTGCTGCAAAAGCCTGGCAGCCACGGCCAGCTACCGGCCAATATCGGTAGCTTGCAACCCATCACCCACCTGCCCGGCAGCGAGCAGCTGCCTGCCTCCCCGGCCGTGGCCATCTGGGACCGGCAAGGCCGCCTGGCTTACTTTGGCCCGTACAGCGAAGGCGCCGTGTGCAACGCCAGCAACAGCTTCATCGAGCCAATCCTCAAGGCTTTGCTCGACGGCCGCCAGGTCAGCGCCTCCAATACCCTGGCGGTAGGCTGCTACTGCCCTTGGTCGGGCTGACGGACCCGCGCCGGGTTGCCCACCACCGTCGCGCCCGCGGGCACATCCCGGGTCACCACACTGCCGGCGCCGACGATGGCGTTATCACCGATGCTCACCCCCGGCAGGATGACTGCCGCACCGCCAATCCACACGTTGTCGCCGATGGTCACCGGCCGCCCGCTCTCCAGCCCGCTGCGCCGCACTTCAGGATCGAGCGGATGGTCGGCGGTGTAGATCTGCACGTTGGGGCCGATCTGGCAGTCGTCGCCGATACGCACCGGCACCACATCAAGAATCACGCAGTTGAAGTTCATGAAGGTATTACGGCCAACGCTGATGTTGTAGCCGTAGTCGCAATAGAACGGTGGGCGAATCACCGCGCCTTCGCCAACCTGGCCAAAGTGCTCCACAAGCAGCCCGTGGCGTGCGTCGTTGAGCAGTTCGACACTGTTGTTGTAGCGGTGCATCCAGTGCTTGTTGGCGATCTGCTCAGCCTGCAGTTCAGGGCAGCCAGCGTGGTAGAGCTGGCCGGTGAGCATTTTGTGTTTTTCGCTGAGGGACATGGAAACTCCTTCCTGGGGCTATGCTCTGTTCGCGAATCCGCCGATGATCGGACCACATTTTCCGTTTGAATGCACAAGGAGTCTGAATGAAGCGCAGCCTGACCCTGCTGGCGGTGGTAGTCACCGTGGCCGCTGGCGCCGGTTACTGGTACGTGCAGGGCAAGCTGCCGCAGCGCGAGGGCGAGGTCGCCGTTGCCGGTCTGCAAGCCCCGGTCAGCGTGCGCTACGACGCCCGCGGCGTGCCACACCTGCAGGCACAGAGCGAGCCGGACCTTTACCGCGCACTGGGCTACGTGCATGCCCAGGACCGGCTGTTCCAGATGGAGATCCTGCGCCGCCTGGCCCGTGGTGAACTGGCTGAGGTGCTCGGCGACAAGCTACTGCCCACCGACACCCTGTTCCGCAGCCTGCGCATACGCGAGCAGGCCGCGCTGATGGCCAAGCGGCAGGATCCGCAGGCGCCGGCATGGCAGGCCCTGCAAGCCTACCTCGATGGGGTCAACAGTTGGCAGGCCAGCCACCCCAAACCCACGGAATTCGACCTGCTCGGCATCCCCCCGCGCCCGTTCACCGCCGAGGACACGCTGAGCATCGCCGGCTACCTGGCCTACAGTTTTGCCGCCGCGTTCCGCACCGAGCCTGCTCTGACCTACATCCGCGACCAGCTTGGGCCTGACTACCTGAAAATATTCGACCTTGGCTGGCAACCCGAGGGCGCGCTGGGCACGCCACTGGCCGCCGCCGACTGGCAAAGCCTGGAAGCACTTGCACGCTTAAGCCATGAGGCGCTGGGCGACGCCGGTATCCCGCAGTTCGAAGGCAGCAACGCCTGGGCGGTGGCGGGTAGCCGCACCCGCAGTGGCAAGCCGTTGCTGGCTGGCGACCCGCACATCAGCTTCGCCGTACCTGCGGTGTGGTATGAGGCCGAGCTGTCAGCGCCCGGCTTCAACCTCTACGGCTATTTCCAGGCACTCAACCCGTTCGCCCTGCTCGGCCACAACCGTGACTTTGGCTGGAGCCTGACCATGTTCCAGAACGATGACGTTGACCTGGTCGCCGAAAAGACCAACCCCGCCAACGCCGATCAGGTGATGGTCGATGGCCAGTGGCACACACTGGAAACGACCGAACAGAAGATTGCCGTCAAAGGCGAGCAGCCGGTCACCATCAGCCTGCGCCGCTCGCCCCACGGCCCGATCGTCAACAACGTGCTGGGTAATACCTCCGGCACCACGCCAATCGCCATGTGGTGGGCATTTCTGGAAACTGAAAACCCGATCCTCGACGGCTTCTACCAGCTCAACCGCGCCGACACCCTGGGCAAGATGCGCGAGGCCGCCGCCAAGGTTCACGCGCCCGGGCTCAACTTTGTCTGGGCCAATGCCCGTGGCGATATCGGTTGGTGGGCAGCGGCAAAGCTGCCAATCCGCCCCGACGGCGTCGACCCGGCGTTCATCCTCGACGGCGCCAATGCGCAGGCCGACAAGCTCGGTTTCTACCCCTTCAGCGTCAACCCGCAGCAGGAAAACCCCACGCGCGGCTATATCGTTTCGGCCAACTACCAGCCACCGGCGGCGGTGCCAATACCGGGTTACTACAACCTGCCCGACCGTGGCCGCCAGCTTGATCGTCACCTGGCCAACCCAGAGGTGAAATGGGACACCCAAAACAGCCAGGCACTGCAGCTGGACACCGCCAGTGACTATGGCCCGCGCACCCTTGCCCCGCTCCTGGCAACCCTGCGTGCAGTGGCCGAAGGTGACGAAGAGAAAGAGCTGGTCGAGCAACTGGCGGCTTGGGCTGGCGACTACCCGCTCGACTCGACCAGCGCCACGCTGTTCAACCAGTTCCTCTATGAACTGGCATTCGCGGCCCTGCATGACGAGCTGGGCGATACCTGGTTCCCGGTGCTGATCAGCACCCGCGTGATCGACGCCGCCTTGCCACGCCTGGCAGCGCAAGCCGATTCACCCTGGTGGAACACCCGTGGCGGCAGCCAGCGAACCGACCGTACCGCCGTCGTGCGCACGGCCTGGCAGAAAAGCTTGAAGCATCTGCGTAACACCTTGGGCAGCGATCCGGCCAGCTGGCAATGGGGCAAGGCCCATACCCTGACCCACAACCATCCGCTTGGGGTGAAAAAACCGCTGAACCTGCTGTTCAACGTTGGGCCATTCGCCACACCCGGTACCCATGAAGTGCCGAACAACCTCTCGGCGAAGATCAGCTCTGCGCCATGGCCGGTGACCTATGGGCCGTCGACGCGGCGGCTGATCGACTTCGCCGATGCCGGGCAGGCCCTGACCATCAACCCGGTCGGGCAGAGTGGCGTGCCGTTCGACCGGCATTACGCGGACCAGGCCGAGGGGTATGTGCAGGGGCAGTATCAGCGAGCACAGATGGGGGTGATTCCGGCGCAGAGTACCTTGCGATTGGTGCCAGGGCCGTAAGGGGCTGCCTTGCTCAAAACCCAAAAGTTTGCGCGAGCACTGTGGGGCTTTAGCCGCGAACACCGGCGCAGCCGGTGCCATGCACCGCGTTGGATTCTTCGCGGGTAAACCCGCTCCCACAGGGATCGCGCCAGCTTTCAGAGATCCCAGCAATGAAAACGCCGACACAAAGGTGTCGGCGTTGGGTCATGCAAGGTGAAGCAAGCGCATCAGAACGCCGGCAGCACCGCACCTTGGTACTTCTTGGCAATGAATTCCTTCACTTCAGGGCTGGTCAGGGCCTTGGCCAGTTTCTGGATCGCTTCGCTGTCCTTGTTGTCCGGGCGGGCCACCAGGAAGTTCACGTAGGGCGAATCGGAACCTTCGATCACCAGCGCATCTTTAGCCGGGTTCAGTCCAGCTTCGAGGGCATAGTTGGTGTTGATCATGTCCAGGTCGACCTGGTCCAGCACACGGGGCAGCATGGCCGACTCAAGCTCGCGGAACTTCAGCTTCTTCGGGTTTTCGGCGATGTCCTTGGGGGTGGCCAAGGCATTCTTCGGGTCTTTCAGGGTAATCAGGCCGGCCTTCTGCAGCAGCAGCAGGGCGCGGCCGCTGTTGCTGCCTTCGTTAGGGATGGCAACGGTTGCGCCTTCTTTCAGCTCGCTCAGGGCCTTGACCTTCTTCGAGTAACCACCGAAGGGCTCTACGTGTACACCCACCACGGTTTCCAGGTGGGTGCCCTTGCCTTCGTTGAAGTTCTGCAGGTACGGCAGGGTCTGGAAGTAGTTGGCATCCAGACGCTTCTGGTCAACCTGCACGTTCGGCTGTACGTAATCGGTGAAGACCTTGATCTGAAGGTCCACGCCTTCTTTTGCCAGGGTCGGCTTGATCAGTTCGAGAATTTCGGCGTGCGGTACCGGGGTAGCGGCAACCACCAGTTTCTCGGCAGCAGCGGCCAGGCCGGAGAACGACAGGGCAGCAGCCAGGGCAGTGGTCAGCAGGGTCTTCTTCATGGTGGTCCTTGTTCTGAATCTGGGCCATCGACGATGGCGAATCGGGTGCCCAACCGGTTCACCAGTGGGCTTGAGGCGGACGATACCCAAATTTTTTATTCCGCAACAATATCTTTTACTTAGCTGCTTATTCCAAAAACATAATGGCATCAGCCGCTCTCCCCATGAGCGATGCCTAACGCGCGGGGTCGGGCAGGTCGAGATCCTCTGGCAGGATCTCTTCGCCGTCATTGACCAGCAAGGCAAAGTGGATGACGTTCTCCAGCTCGCGGGTATTACCGGACCAGAAATGTGCCTCCAGCACCCGCTGCGCCGCCTCGCTCACCAAGGGCACAGGCCGCTGCAGGCGCACGCTGTAGATGCCCACGAAGTACTCGGCCAGCGGCAGGATATCGCCCGGTCGCTCGCGCAGCGGCGGCAGCTCCAGCGCGCCCTCGCGCAGATACTGGTACAGGCGCTCGTTGAAGCGCCCTGCACGTACCACACGGGCCAGGTCGATGCTGGTGGCGGCGACCAGGCGCACATCCACCGGCTGTGGCTGCTGCGCACCCACCCGAGTGACCTCGCGGTTTTCCAGGGCCGCCAGCAGCTTGCCCTGGATGGCCAGCGGCAAGTCGGCAATCTCGTCCAGGTACAAGGTGCCGCCGCTGGCCGAACCGAACCAGCCGGCACGGCTGCTGACCGTACCGCCATGGCTACCGGCGCTATAGCCAAATAGCTCGGCATCGGCGTAGGTGGGGCTGATGGCCGCGCAGTTGACCGACACGAACAACCCACCACGGTCGCTGGCACGGTGGATCTGCCGGGCCAGCAGCTCCTTGCCGGTACCGGTCTCGCCACGGATCAGCACCGGCAAAGGTTGTGGCGCCAGGCGCTCAAGGTCCTCGCGCAGCCGCTGCGAGCGCGGGTCGATGAACACCAGCGCCTTGGCACGAATGCTCAGCGGGCTCTTGTCCAGCTCGGGGAAGGTCAGCAGCGGCTGGCCGAACGGGTTTTGAAACGTCATGACGAACTCCCGCCCCAGGCCCGTAATGGCCAGGCGTCAGGCAAAGGGTGAACAGTGAGGGCGATCAGGCGCGGAGCAGTGCGCGCTGCTCGATCCGGCTCTGCAAGCGATACAGGTAGGCGAAGCCTTGTTCCCAGCGCTCATGACCGGACTTGACGTTGATGTGCCCGGCATTGCTCAGCAAACCCGCTTCGGCGCCCCATGCCTGGGCCAGGTACAGCGCCCGTGGCACGTTCACGGCTGGGTCGTTGTCCGAGCTGACAACCTGGCTAGGGAATGGCAGCACCTCGGTAGGGATCGGCGCAAAGTTGCGCAGCACGGGTGCGCACGTGGGCCGTTCGACATCTGCCGGCGCCACCAGCAGTGCACCACGCACCTGCCGCAGCAAGGCCGGGCTGGCCTGCGCTGCCCAATGGGCGACAGTGATGCAACCAAGGCTGTGGGCAATCAGGATCACCGGCGAGCGCTCGGCGGCAATCGCCTGCTCCAGCGCGTGCACCCAGTCCTGCCGCTGCGGGGTAAGCCAGTCTTCCTGTTCGACCCGTGCACTGTTGGGCAAGGTGCGCTGCCAGTGACTTTGCCAATGGTTGTCTGGCGACCCTTGCCAGCCCGGCACAATCAGGTAGCGAATCGAGTCATTGCGCATGGGGACGCCTCCAGTAAGTTTGCGTGCTTGGAGACAAGTATAGGGAAGGCGATATATACGTAAAGGAATAAGGAGATATTTGGTAATTCCCTAATAGAATAAACAACACACTGCAATCGCTCTCGCGTAAAGGGCTGCATAACCGCCCCGTCCACCTTTCAGGTAAGAAAAACCCGGGACCATGCCCGGGTTCTCTTAATCTTGTGCGACTCAGATATCCGCCACCTTCTGCCACACCTTCGGCCGGAAGAACAACGTTTCCCCCCGCGCCAACCCGGTCAGGCTGTCATGGTCTTTCACCACCTCGGCCTCGATCAGCTCGCTCTGCCCTTCCACCTTCAGGGTTACCCGCGTGGTCGCGCCCAACGGCCTAATGTCGCGCACCTCGGCCGCGTGGTGCCCTTCGGTCTCATGCCGCGACAGCGATACCTCGTGCGGGCGGAACAACACGTGGTGGCCCTCGCTCAGGGCAAGGCGGTTGGAGTCCCCCAGGAAGTGGTAGACGAAATCGTTGGCCGGCTGATCGTACACCTCACCCGGCGAGCCGATCTGCTCGATCACGCCCTTGTTCATCACCACGATGCGGTCGGCTACTTCCATGGCTTCTTCCTGGTCGTGGGTAACGAATACCGACGTCAGGTTGATATCCTCGTGCAGCCGCGCCAGCCAGCGACGCAACTCCTTGCGCACCTTGGCATCCAGCGCACCGAATGGCTCGTCCAGCAGCAGCACCTTCGGCTCCACCGCCAGGGCGCGGGCCAGGGCGATACGCTGACGCTGGCCACCGGAAAGCTGCTCAGGGTAGCGATCGGACAGCCAGTCCAGTTGCACCATGTTCAGCAGCTCATGCACCTTCTCGGCAATCTTGCTCTCGCTCGGGCGCTCGCCCTTGGGCTTCATGCGCAGGCCGAAGGCGACGTTGTCGAACACGCTCATGTGGCGGAACAGCGCGTAGTGCTGGAACACGAACCCGACGTTACGGTCACGCACGTCATGGCCGGAAACGTCCTCGCCGTGGAACACGATGTTGCCCTGGTCCGGGGTTTCCAGGCCGGCAATGATGCGCAGCAGGGTGGTCTTGCCGCAGCCGGATGGGCCGAGCAAGGCCACCAGCTCGCCGCTGTTGATGTCCAGGTTGATAGCGTTCAGGGCCTGGAAACTGTTGAAGCGCTTGCTGACGTTACGAACTTCGATCGACATGAATCATTCCTCCGCGGCGCTGTGGCGCAGGCGGTTAATACGGTTCTCGCTCCACTGCTTGAGCAGCAGGATGAAGAGCGCCAGGATCAGCAACAGGCTGGCCACGCTGAAGGCCGCGACGTGGTTGTACTCGTTGTAGAGGATCTCCACATGCAGCGGCAAGGTGTTGGTCACGCCACGGATATGGCCCGACACCACCGACACCGCGCCGAATTCGCCCATGGCCCTCGCGGTACACAGCACCACGCCATAAATCAGGCCCCATTTGATGTTCGGCAGGGTGACGTGCCAGAACATCTGCCAGCCGTTGGCACCGAGCAGCCGTGCAGCTTCCTCCTCTTGCGTGCCCTGCTCCTGCATCAGCGGGATCAGCTCACGGGCCACGAACGGTACGGTAACGAAAATAGTCGCCAGGACAATGCCCGGCAGGGCGAACACGATCTGGATATCGTGGTCCTGCAGCCACGGCCCGAACAGGCCTTGTGCGCCGAACATCAGCACGTAGACCAGGCCGGCGATCACGGGCGAGACCGAGAACGGCAGGTCGATCAGGGTGACCAGGATGCTCTTGCCACGGAAGGTGTACTTGCTCACGCACCAGGCGGCGCTTACGCCAAATACCAGGTTGAGCGGCACCGAGATAACCACGGCGAGCAGGGTTAGCTTCAGCGCCGACAACGCATCGGGTTCGAAAATCGCCTCGAAGAAGGTGCCAAAACCGTTCTTCAGCGCCTGGGATACCACGATCACCAGCGGCAGCAGCAGGAACAGGGTGAACACCAGCCAGCCAAGGCCGATCAGGATACGCCGCGCCGTGGCACTGCCACGGCGGGCGGCGTTGGCTGCGGCACTTGCACTCAGGGATGAACTGGACATGCCGGCCTCCTTCAAGGGGTTTCGATGCGGCGCTGCAGCAGGTTGATCAGCAGCAGCAGGATGAAGGAAACCACCAGCATCAGCACGCCGATGGCGGTCGCGCCGGTGTAGTCGTACTGGTCGAGCTTGACCATGATCAGCAGCGGCAGGATCTCGGTCTTCATCGGCATGTTGCCGGCAATGAAGATCACCGAACCGTACTCGCCTACGCCACGGGCGAAGGCCAGGGCGAAGCCGGTGAGCCATGCCGGCAGCAGGGCCGGTGCCAGGATGTGGCGGAACACCTGCAGTGGTTTGGCCCCCAGGCAGGCTGCAGCTTCTTCCACTTCACGCGGGATGTCGGCCAGTACCGGCTGCACCGTGCGCACCACGAACGGCAAGGTCACGAAGGTCAGTGCCAGGGTGATGCCCAGCGGGGTGTAGGCGATCTTGAAGCCCAGGTCGGTGGCGAACTGGCCGACCCAGCCCTGCGGCGCGTACAGGGCCGTCAGGGCGATACCGGCAACCGCGGTGGGCAAGGCGAACGGCAGGTCGATCATGGCATCGATGATCTTGCGTCCGGGGAAGGTGTAGCGCACCAGCACCCAGGCCAGCAGGGTACCGATCACACCGTTGATGATGGCGGCGAACAGGGCGGTGCCGAAACTCAGCTTGAGCGCGGCGATCACCCGCGGCGCACTGATGATGTTCCAGAACTGCTCGAAGGTCAGCTGCGAGGCATGAATGAACATGGCCGCCAGCGGTATCAGCACGATCAGGCTGAGGTACACCAAGGTGTAGCCCAGCGTCAGCCCGAAGCCGGGTATGACGGGGGAGATGCGACGTGACATAAATATCCCTGGTTGAACGCACTTGGCCCGGAGAGTTTCCGGGCCAGTGCAGGCTTCTGAATCTTGGGGCCCTTACTGTGCCTGATAGATCTGGTCGAACACACCGCCATCATTGAAGAATTTCGGTTGTGCAGCCTTCCACCCACCAAAGTCCTTGTCGATGGTCACCAGGTCCAGTTTCGGGAACTGCTTGCCGAACTCCGCAGCGACTTTCTCGTCACGCGGGCGGTAGAAGTTCTCGGCGGCAATCTTCTGCCCGGCCGGGCTGTACAGGTGCTTGAGGTATTCGCTGGCAATCTCGGTATTGCCCTTGCGCTCGGCGTTCTTGTCGACCACGGCCACTGGCGGCTCGGCCAGGATCGACAGCGACGGCACGACAATGTCGAACTTATCGGCACCACCGTCTTCCTTCAGGGCCAGGAAGGCCTCGTTTTCCCAGGCCAGCAACACGTCGCCCTGGCCATTGTTGACGAAGGTGATGGTCGAACCACGGGCGCCGGTATCCAGCACCGGGACGTGCTTGAACAGCTCCTGCACATACGCCTTGGCCTTCTCTTCGCTACCGCCGGCCTTCAGGCCGTAGGCCCACGCCGCGAGGAAGTTCCAGCGCGCACCGCCAGAGGTCTTCGGGTTTGGGGTGATGACCGAGACGTCCTTCTTGATCAGGTCGCCCCAGTCCTTGATGCCTTTCGGGTTGCCCTTGCGCACCAGGAACACGATGGTCGAGGTGTACGGGGTGCTGGCGTCAGGCAGGCGGGTCTGCCAGTTCTCGGGCAGGGTCTTGCCAAGCTTGGCCACTTCGTCGATGTCGCCGGCCAGGGCCAGGGTCACCACGTCGGCGCGCAGGCCATCGATCACAGCACGGGCCTGCTTGCCCGAACCCCCATGGGATTGCTGGACTTTCACCTTGTCACCCGGGTGGGCCTGTTGCCAGTGTTTGATGAACTCGGCGTTGTACTGCTGGTAAAGCTCACGGGTCGGGTCGTAGGACACGTTGAGCAGTTCGTAGTCCTTGGCGATGGCGGAACCGGCAAAAACAGCACTGGCCAGGGCGGCGAGCGCATAACGGCGGATGGACATGGTGAAGCTCCCGAATGGCATTTTTCCAGTTTTGGATGTTGCGCCGCAGATCAGCCGGGCTTGTTGCCGGGCTGTTGCAGGCGGAACTTCTCCTTGCGCTCGATCTGTACGACCTGAGCGTTGTGCACGGTGATCTCCACCGCACCGAAACGCAGGTCGCGCAAGGCGCTCTGAATTTCACGCAAGAGGGTGGCTTCGTCCTGGCCGTCGATGCTGCGCAGAGATGCACTCATGCTCGTTCTCCTTGGAGTGAGGGCGCCGGGCAGAGGTTTGAAGGGGGGTTGCGCCTGGCTTGAGGGCAATAGTAGTGAGGCGCAGTTATTCTTAAAAATACTGTTTAAGAATTTTTATATAACCTTTTTAAAGCGCACGCCCCTTGTAGGAGCGGGTTTACCCGCGAATACGGTGGTGGATGCACCATCGCATTCGCGGGTAAACCCGCTCCTACAGGGGGCCATATGGGCCTTCAGGAGTGTTTCTGCGGCTCGCGAATCTTGTACCAGGCCACGTACAGCGCCGGCAGGAACAGCAGCGTCAGCAAGGTCGCCACGATGATCCCGCCAATCATGGCGTAGGCCATGGGGCCCCAGAACACCTCGCGGGCAATCGGGATCATGCCCAGGCTCGCCGCCGCCGCCGTCAGCAGGATCGGCCGGCGCCGGTGGTTGGTGGCCTCCACCACCGCATCCCACGGCGACAGGCCGTGGGCTTCGAACTCGTCTATCTGGGTCACCAGAATCACCGAGTTACGAATGATGATGCCCGCCAGCGCAAGGATGCCGAGGATCGCCACGAAGCCCATCGGCGTCCCCGTGGGCACCAACGCCAGCACTACACCAATCAGGCCCAGCGGCGCCACGCTGACCACCAGGAACAGCTTCTGCACGCTGTGCAACTGGATCATCAGGAAGGTCGCCATCAGGAACAGCATCAGTGGGATGACCTTGGCGATCGGCCCCTGGGCCTTGCTGCTTTCTTCAACCGTACCACCCGTGGCCACTTCGTAACCGACCGGCAGCTTGCTGGCGAACTCGTCAATTTTCGGCTTCAACTGGGCCACCAGGTCGGTGGGCTGGATGTCGCCGTTGACCGAGGCCTTGATGGTGATGGTTGGCTTGCGGTCGCGTCGCCATACCAGTGGCTGCTCCAGCTCGTAGCGCACGGTGGCGAACGACAGCAGTGGGATCGAGGTGCCGTTAGGGGTAAGAATTTGCAGGTTCTGCAGAGTATCAGGCGAGCCACGCTCGCTGTCTTCGGCGCGGGCGACCACATCGACCAGGTAGATGTTGTCGTTGACCTGGGTGATCTGCACGCCACTGACGATGCTGTTCATCACATTGGCAACATCTTCGGACGACAGGCCCAGCTGGCGTGCCTTGTCCTGTGCAATTTCCACGCGCAGCACCTTACCCGGCTCGTTCCAGTCGTAGATCATCTCGCCGATGTGCTCGTTCTGGTCGAGCAAGGTGGCCAGCTCAATGGCGTGTTTGCGTACTTGGTCGATGTCGGCACCGCTGACCCGGTACTGGATCGGCCGGCCCACTGGCGGGCCCATCTCCAGCGATTGCACGTTGGTGCCGACACCGACGAATTCTTCATGCAGGATCTTCTGCAGGCGGTCCATCAAGGCCTGACGCTCTTCGAAGCCCTTGCTGACAATCACCAGCTGCGCGTAGTACGGGTTCTGCAACTGCTGATCGAGGGGCAGGTAGAAGCGGATCGCGCCTTGGCCAATGTAGGTACTCCAGTGCACCAGGTCCGGGTCGTCCTTGATCCGCGCCTCGAAGCGGTCGACCACCTTGCGCGTCTCCTCGATCGAAGCGTTCTGCGGCAGGTTGAGGTCGACGAGAATTTCCGGGCGGTCCGAGGACGGGAAAAACTGGTTCTGCACAAAACGCATGCAGAAGATCGACAGGGCGAACAGCACCACGGTGCCGATGATGGTCAACCAGCGGTTGCGCATGCACCACAGCAACCCGCCTTCAAATGCCCGCCCGACCCGGCCAGGCTCAGCCTCGTGGGCCTTGAGGTTGTCGCTTTTGAGAATATGCACCCCAAGCACCGGCGCGAAGAAAACCGCCACCACCCACGACACGATCAGGGCCACGGCGATCACCGCGAACAGGGTAAAGGTGTATTCACCCGCAGAGCTGGCGTTGAGGCCGATAGGCACGAACCCGGCCACGGTCACCAAGGTGCCGGTAAGCATGGGGAAGGCTGTGGAGGTGTAGGCGAACGTCGCCGCCTGCTCCTTGCTTTCGCCCATCTCCAGCCGCGTGACCATTACCTCCACGGTAATCATCGCATCGTCCACCAGCAGGCCAAGCGCAATGATCAGCGCGCCCAGCGAAATCCGCTGCATGGTGATGCCGCTGTACTCCATGAACACGAACACCATGGCCAGCACCAGCGGGATCGAGCAGGCCACCACCAGCCCGGCGCGCACGCCAAGACTGACAAAACTCACGGCCAGCACGATCACCACCGCCTCGAACAACGCGCTGGTGAAACCGCCGACCGCCTGCTTGACCACCACGGCCTGGTCAGAAACGGTGTGTACACCCACACCCACCGGCAGGTCCTGGACCACCTGGTCCATGCGCTTTTTCAACGCCGCACCGAACACCTGAATGTTGCCGCCGGCCTTCATGCCGATGGCGAGGCCAATGGCTGTCTGGCCGTTGTAACGGAACATTGGCGAAGGCGGGTCGACGTAGCCGCGCTCGATGTCGGCGATATCGGCCAGGCGGAAGAAGCGGTCGTTGATCCTCAAGTTGACGGATTGCAGGTCTTTTTCCGAGGCAAACTGCCCGGACGTACGCACCGAGATGCGCTCCGGGCCGGCCTCGATCATGCCGGCCGGCGTCACCGCATTCTGCGCTTGAAGTGCCTGCATCACCTGGCGCTGATCAATACCCAGGGCTGCCAGCTTGCGGGTGGAGAAGTTCAGGTACAGCACTTCGTCCTGGGTGCCGACCAGCTCGATCTTGCCGATGTTGGGTACATCGCGGACCTCGGCCCGTGCCTGTTCCACGTAGTCCCGCAGTTGGCGCAGGGTCAGGCCGTCAGCGGTAAAGGCATAGATCGAGCCGAATACATCACCGAATTCGTCGTTGAAGCCCGGCCCCTGAATACCGGCGGGAAATTCGCCACGAATGTCCTGGATCTTCTTGCGCACCTGGTACCAGATATCCGGAATGTCCTTGGCCTTGGTGGTATCGCGAAGGTACACGTAGACCGTGGACTCGCCGGGGCGGGTGTAGCTTTTGGTGTAGTCGAGCGAGTCGAGTTCTTCGAGCTTCTTCTCGATGCGGTCGGTAACCTGGTACAGGGTTTCGTCCTGAGTCGCACCGGGCCAGCGGGTCTGGATGACCATGGTCTTGATGGTGAACGACGGGTCTTCCTCGCGGCCCAGGTTGAAGTAGGAAAAAATCCCCATCAACAGGCTAACGAACATCAGGTACCAGACGAACGATTGATGCTTGAGTGCCCAGTCGGACAGGTTGAAGCTTCCTTTCATTGCGCATCCTCGTCGAAGGTGACCTTCTGGCCAGGCTTGAGGCTGTTGACGCCGGCTGTGACCACGCGTTCACCGGGCTGCACGCCGGAGCTCAGTACGATGCTGTCAGCGGTGCGGTCGATCAGCGCTACGTCACGGGTGGCCACGGTCTTGTGTTGCGTATCGATCACCCACACCTGGGTCTTGCCGTCACGCTCAAGCAAGGCACTCAGGGGCAGTTCGCTGCGCGGGGACACTTCCGAGCTAAGGGTCACACTGATGGAGGTGCCGAGGTGGAAGGCCGCCGGTGTGCTGGCCAGGGTCAGGCGAGCACGGCGGGTACGGGTGGTGGCATCAGCCTGAGGCTCCAGTTCGCGCAGGCTCGCTGTGGTGTTGATGGTCGGGTCCAGTTGCGAGGCAACAGTGAAGGTCAGGTCTTTGCTCAACTGCTCGGCCAGATCGATCGGCAGGTCGATGACCGCTTCCTTCACGTCCGGCCGGGCCAGGGTCACCACGGCTTGACCAGCGGTTACAGTTTGCCCGGCTTCGGCCTGCCACGCGGTAATCACGGCAGCGTGATCGGAACGCAGGGTGCTGTAGTCGAGCTGATCACGGGCCTGGCTGACGGCGGAGCGGGCCTGTTCCAACGCTGCGCTGGTGGTTTTCAGGTTGGTCTGGGCGATATCCAGCTGTGCCTGGGCGCCAACCCCACGGTCATACAACTGCTGCTGGCGACGGGCATCGGCCTGGGCGTTGATCCACTGTGCCTGCACCTTGGCCAGATCGCCTTCGGCAGCGCGCAGCTGGTTTTGCTGGTCGGTCGGGTCCAGGGTGGCCAAGGTGTCGCCCGGTTTCACCTGGGCCCCGACGTCCAGCCAGCGCCGGGCAATACGCCCGGAAACCCGGAAGCCCAAAGTGCTTTCGAAGCGCGCCTGGATACTGCCGGCGAAGCGGCCCAGCTGCGACTGCACCTGAGGTTCCACCTTGACCGACAGCACTGGCCGGATCGCCTCTGGAGCCTCTTCTTCGCTACTGCAACCAACCAGCAGCACACCGGCCGACAGCATCAGCAGCAGACGCTTCATAGCTCACCCCCTGGGGCCTTGGCGTCGACTTTCTGCACCTGCATGCCGGGGTGCAGCAACTGGCCACCGTTGACCACCACGGTCTCACCGCCTTTCAGGCCGCTGGCGATCACGATCTTGCCGGTGAGGTAACGGCGGATCTCGACTTTGCGCAGTTCCACCTTGTCGCCCTCGCCCACCACCCACACGGCAGGCTCATGCAGGGCCTTGGTCAGCGCCGACCAAGGCAGCTCGACGCTGGGCCGGCCCTGGGCATTGGTGGTGGCAGTAACCGGTGCCCCCAACTGCATCCCGGGCGGCACGTCCTTGAGCCCCACCTTGACCTGCACGGTGCCGCTTTGCGCGGACACGGTGGGGGTGATTTCTCGCACGAAGCCACGGGCCTGGACCTTGGGATCGTCCAGCAGGCTCACGACTACCCCGGCATCGCTGGGCGGTGCCACCAACAAGGATTCATAAACGTTGAACACCGCATCGCGGTCGCCATCGACGGCCAGGCTGAAGATCGGCATGGTCGCCTGCACCACCTGGCCAACCTCGGCCTGGCGCTCGGTGATTACCCCGGCAGCCTCGGAGACCAGTGCGGTGTAGCTGAGTTGCTCGTTGGCATTGGCCAGTTGCGCCTGGGCGGCCTTGAGCGCGCTCTGGTTGCTGCGCAGCGCGGCCTCGGCAGCATCGTATTCGCTCTGGCTGGTGTAGCCCTTGGGCAGCAGTTTTTGCTGGCGCACGAAGGCTGCGCTGGTCTGGGTGACCCGCGCCTGCGCGGCGAACACTTCGGCCTTGGCCGAGTCGACATTGTTCTGCAGGTCTTTCGGGTCGAGCCGGGCCAGCACCTGGTTGGCCTTCACGTGATCGCCCACGTCGACGCTACGCGAAATGATCTTGCCGCCGACGCGGAATGACAAATCGGTCTGCACCCGCGCCTGTACGTCGCCGGTCAGGGTGACCCTGGCAGCGAAATCGGTGGGTTGTACCTGCTGCACACCCACCCGAGGCAGCGTCTCGGGGACCTCTTCCTTGCTACAGCCGGTGAGCATGTACAACAACCCCAGACAGACGACCGACAGCGGAGGCATCAACGCCATGCTGGCTCCTTGCTTGCGCACAAATGATTTGTGGGATGCGACTGTGAGCGTAGTTCAGGGTTCGATAAACATCACTGGCGGGGATCATTCCGGCATTATCACAGCCGGTGCGGGCCTCTTCGCGGGTGAACCCGCTCCCACAGAGATCGTGCCTATGCTGAATTCTGTGCAGTACCTGTGGGAGCGGGTTCACCCGCGAATGGGCCAGTACAGGTACATATAACCTCTGCCATATCCAGAAACCATCCACTTCATTGCGCAGGCATCACAGTTACTACCTTTGGGAGGTCATCTGTTTGCAAGGAAGAACCTGATGCCCAGGGCTCAATCCCATCTGCTTCGTCGTGGTCGCTATTCAGAGCTCGGCAGACTCTATCTGCTGACCACCGCTACCCATCAGCGCAAGCCGCTATTCGATGAATTCCACCATGCACGCTTGGTCATTCATCAATTGCGGCAATCCGATCAGGAACAAGCCTGCCGTTCACTGGCCTGGGTGTTGATGCCCGACCATCTGCATTGGCTGATCGAATTGAAAGGAGCAACGCTGGATACCTTGATGCGCAGGTTCAAGTCCAGGTCCAGTCTCGCGTTACATCAAGCAGGGGTTGAGCATCATCCGGTATGGCAGCCTGGATATCAGGACCGGGCACTGAGAAGGGAGGAAAGCATAGTGCATGTCGCCAGATACATAGTTGCCAACCCGTTGCGGGCCGGCTTGGCAAAAAGTGTCAGGGACTATCCACACTGGGATGCAGTCTGGCTTTGAATGTGTGCTGGGGGAATTCGCGGGTAAACCCGCTCCCACAGCGACCGCGCACATTTTAAAGGTTGTGCACTACGACTGTGGGAGCGGGCGTGCCCGCGAAAGGGCCGGGTCAGGCCGACGCAGCCACCTGCGCCGAGCGCTTGACCTGCGGCTGCGAAGCGTTGGCCGCAGCACCCTCTTCGATCGCCTGCTGAATCGCCTTGCGACGACGCTCTTCGGCCTGGCGGCTGAAGTACCAGACGAAGAAGGTCACCAGCGATACCGACAGCAAGATCAGGCTGGCCACGGCGTTGATCTCCGGTTTCACACCCAGGCGCACCGCCGAGAATACTTCCATTGGCAAGGTGGTAGAACCCGGACCGGACACGAAGCTGGCCAGTACCAGATCGTCCAGCGACAGGGCGAACGACATCATGCCGCCCGCCGCCAGCGACGGTGCGATCATCGGGATGGTGATCAGGAAGAACACCTTCCACGGCTTGGCACCCAGGTCCATCGCCGCTTCCTCGATCGACAGGTCCAGCTCACGCAGGCGAGCCGACACCACCACCGCGACGTACGCCGCACAGAACGTAGTGTGGGCAATCCAGATGGTGACGACCCCACGCTCCTGGGGCCAGCCGATCGACTGCGCCATGGCCACGAACAGCAGCAACAGCGACAGACCGGTGATCACTTCGGGCATTACCAGCGGCGCAGTGACCAGGCCACCGAACAGCGTGCGGCCCTTGAAGCGGGTGACACGGGTCAGTACGAAGGCTGCCAGGGTACCTAGTGCCACCGCTGCCACCGCCGTGTAGCAGGCGATTTCCAGCGAGCGCATCACCGAACCCATCAGCTGGGTGTTGTCGAGCAGGCCGACGTACCACTTGATCGACCAGCCCCCCCACACCGTCACCAGCTTGGAGGCGTTGAACGAGTAGATCACCAGGATCAGCATCGGCAGGTAGATGAACAGCAAGCCGAGCACCAGCATCAGCTTGGAGAAACTGAAGCGTTTCATGCGCGGCCCTCCATCTCTTTGGCCTGGCTACGGTTGAACAGCAGGATCGGCACGATCAGGATCGCCAGCATTACCACCGCCAGGGCAGATGCCACCGGCCAGTCACGGTTGTTGAAGAACTCCTGCCACAGCACTTTACCGATCATCAGGGTTTCCGGACCGCCCAGCAGTTCCGGGATCACGAACTCGCCCACCACCGGAATGAACACCAGCATGCAGCCGGCGATGATGCCGTTTTTCGACAGCGGTACCGTGATCTTCCAGAAGCTGTTGAAGGTGCTCGAACCCAGGTCGGATGCAGCTTCGAGCAGGCTCGGGTCATGCTTCACCAGGTTGGCGAACAGCGGCAGGATCATGAACGGCAGGTACGAATAGACCACGCCGATGTATACCGCCAGGTTGGTGTTGAGGATCTGCAACGGCTGGTCGATCAACCCGGTCCACAGCAGGAAACCGTTGAGCAGGCCGTTGTTGCTGAGGATACCCATCCAGGCATAGACGCGGATCAGGATCGCGGTCCAGGTGGGCATCATGATCAGCAACAGCAGGACCGTCTGGGTCTCCTTCTTGGCATTGGCAATGGAGTAGGCCATCGGGAAGCCGATCAGCAGGCACAGCAGGGTGCTGAAGAAGGCCATCTTCAACGAACCCAGGTAGGCCGCAAGGTACAGATCATCCTCGGTCAACAGCCCGTAGTTGGCCAGGTTGAGGACCAGTTGGACCTTGTCTTCGACGTAGGTGTAGATCTCGGTATACGGCGGAATTGCCACATCAGCTTCGGCAAAACTGATCTTCAGGACGATGAAGAACGGCAGCATGAAGAACAGGAACAGCCAGATGAACGGCACGCCGATCACCAGATGCCGCCCCTCCGGGACCAGACGCTGGAAGGCTCGCTTGAGCTTGCGCAGTTTCATGACCGCAGTACCACGCCGCTGTCGTCTTCCCACCATACGTACACTTCATCGCCCCAGGTAGGACGGGCACCCTGGCGCTCGGCGTTGGCGACGAACGACTGGACGACCTTGCCGCTCGGCAGTTCCACATAGAACACAGAGTGGCCACCCAGGTAGGCGATATCGTGCACCTTGCCGCGCGACCAGTTGTGCTCGAACTCGGGCTGCTTGGTGGTTACCAGCAGTTTCTCCGGGCGCAGGGCGTAGGTGATGTGCTTGTCTTCAACCGAAGTGGTGATGCCGTGGCCCACGTAGATCTTGCGCTCCAGTTCCGGGCTGGCAATGATCGCGTAGCCTTCGGCGTCATCGACCACGTCACCTTCGAACAGGTTGACGTTACCGATGAACTCGCACACCAGGCGGCTGGTAGGTGTCTCGTAGATGTCCACTGGCGAGCCGATCTGGGCGATCCAGCCCAGGTGCATGATGGCGATGCGCTGGGCCATGGTCATGGCCTCTTCCTGGTCATGGGTCACCATCACGCAGGTCACACCCACGCGCTCGATGATCTCGACCAGCTCCAGCTGCATCTGCGAACGCAGTTTCTTGTCCAGTGCCCCCATTGGCTCGTCGAGCAGCAACAGCTTGGGGCGCTTGGCCAGCGAGCGGGCCAACGCCACACGCTGACGCTGGCCGCCCGACAACTGGTGCGGCTTGCGCTTGGCGTACTGGGTCATGTGCACCAGTTTGAGCATCTCGGCCACGCGCGCATCGATCTCGGCCTTGGGCAGCTTGTCCTGCTGCAGGCCGAAGGCGATGTTCTGTGCCACGGTCATGTGCGGGAACAGTGCGTAGGACTGGAACATCATGTTGATCGGCCGCTCGTAGGGCGGCATGTCGGTGATGTCGACGCCATCGAGGAAGATCCGACCTTCGCTAGGGCGCTCGAAGCCGGCCAGCATGCGCAGCAAGGTAGACTTGCCGGAACCGGAGCCACCCAGCAAGGCGAAGATCTCACCCTTGCGAATTTCCAGGGACACATCGTCCACGGCTACCGTTTCGTCGAACTTTTTCGTGACCCGGTCGATCTTGACCAGCACCTGCTTGGGTTGCTGGTCACCCTCGAGGGCTTTTTTATAGGCACCGGAGGCAACTGCCATGAGTGAAACTCCCAACAAGATTTTTGTGCCCGCGCGGCCAGACCTGCAGAGGCCGCCGCGGGTCTGGATTTTTTACTTGCCCGACTTGACCTTGGTCCAGCTACGGGTCATCAGCCGTTGCACCTTGGGTGGCAACTCTGAGTTCACGAACATCTTGTTCAGCACTTCCTGCGGTGGGTAAACCGCAGCGTCAGTCCTCACGGCCTGGTCCATCAGGTCGCCAGCCTTGGGGTTCGGGTTGGCGTAACCGACGTAATCACTGACCTGGGCGATAACCTCAGGTTTCAGCAAATAGTTGATGAAGGCATGCGCCTCTTTGACGTTCTTGGCGTCCTTGGGGATCGCCAGCACGTCGAACCAGAGGTTGCCGCCTTCCTTGGGAATGGCGTAGGCCAGGTTCACGCCCTTCTTCGCTTCTTCAGCGCGGGCCTTGGCCTGGAACACATCACCCGAGAAACCTGCCGCGACGCAGATGTCGCCGTTGGCCAGGTCGGTGATGTACTTGGACGAGTGGAAGTAGGTCACGTACGGGCGCACCGCCAGCAGCTTCTGCTCGGCCTTGGCGTAATCCTTGGGGTCGGTGCTGTTCGGGTTGAGGCCCATGTAGTTGAGCACCGCTGGCAGCATTTCGTCCGCCGAGTCGAGGAAGGCCACACCGCACTTGGAGAGCTTCTTCATGTTTTCGGGCTCGAACAGCACGGCCCAGGAGTCGATGGTATCCACGCCCAGCGCAGCCTTGACCTTGTCGACGTTGTAACCGATGCCGTTGGTGCCCCACAGATAAGGCACCGCGTACTGGTTACCCGGGTCGTTCTTTTCCAGGCGCTTCATCAATGCCGGGTCGAGGTTGGAATAGTTGGGCAGCAGGTGCTTGTCGAGCTTCTGGAACGCGCCCGCCTTGATCTGCTTGCCGAGGAAATGGTTGGACGGCACCACCACGTCATAACCGGTGTTACCGGCCAGCAGCTTGCCTTCCAGGGTTTCGTTGGAGTCGAACACGTCTTGCACAGACTTGATGCCCGTGGCGCTCTCGAAGTCCGCGAGTGTGGTCGGGCCGATGTAGTCGGACCAGTTATAGAAGTGCACCGTCGGCGCCGCTTGGACGCTGCATGCCAGCGTCAGGCCCGCGCCGGCCATCAAGGCCTTGCGGAATACAGAAATAGACAAGTGGGGGTCCTCACAATCAGTGCCTGGGTAGCGACAATGCTGCCGCACACGCAAAACCGGCGCGCAACTTAACTTCGCAGCTTCGATGCCGCAATCATCAATTACCTTTCAATGGCTCTGGGCCGAAAAAACCGGCCCAGAGCTGTCGCATCGGACTTACTTGCCCGACTTGATCTTCGTCCAGCTGCGGGTGATCACTCGCTGCACAGAAGCGTCAGGCGCAGCGATCGCGTACAGCTGCTTCTTCACTTCGGCAGGCGGGTAGATGCTCGGGTCGCTGGTGATGTCTTTGTCCACGAACTGGGTAGCAGCAGCGTTACCGTTCGGGAAGCGCACGGCGTTGGTGATTTCAGCCATGATTTCCGGCTGCATCAGGAAGTTCATGAACTGGTAGGCAGCGTCTTTATGCTCGGCATCTTTCGGGATGGCGACCATGTCGTAGAAGGTCCCGGCACCTTCCTTCGGAATGACGTAGTCCACTTTGACCTTGTCGCCCGCTTCATGGGCACGGGCCTTGGATTGCTCCAGGTCACCCGAGTAACCGACGGCTACACAGATGTTGCCGTTGGCCATATCGCCAATGTACTTGGACGAGTGGAAGTAGGTGATCGAAGGACGGATCTTGAGGAACAGGTCCTCGGCGGCCTTCAGGTCTTCTTTCTTGGTGCTGTCGGTCGGCTTGCCGAGGTAGTGCAGCGCAGCCGGGAGCATTTCGGTCGGGGCGTCGAGGAAGCTCACGCCGCAGCTCTTGAGCTTGGCGATGTTCTCAGGCTTGAACACCACGTCCCACGAGTCGATCTTGTCCACGCCCAGCGCAGCCTTGACCTTCTCCGGGTTGTAGCCGATGCCGATCGAGCCCCACATATAAGGGAAGGCATGCTTGTTGCCCTTGTCGCTGGCATCGCCAACGGCCTTGAGCAGGTCGGGGTCGAGGTTTTTCCAGTTCGGCAGTTTCGAACGGTCCAGTTCCTCGTACACACCCGCCTTGATCTGCTTGGCCAGGAAGTTGTTCGACGGCACGACGATGTCATAGCCCGACTTGCCTGCCAGCAGCTTGGCTTCCAGGGTTTCGTTGCTGTCGAAGACGTCGTACTTGACCTTGATACCCGTCTGCTTCTCGAACTTGGCGATGGTGTCCGGAGCGATGTAGTCCGACCAGTTATAGACGTTCAACACTTTGTCTTCAGCCTGAACAGCGGAGGCCATGGCGCCCATCAGGGCGGCGGCCAGCAACGTTTTGCCCATTTTATTCATGCGTAATGCTCCAGAATTTTTATTTAGCAACTGTCCAGCAGCCAGAACCCACGGTGCAGAGCGTGCGGCGACTGAAACAGCCGCTAGTCTGGCAAGTTACAAGGCCCTGTATCAAGGAAAGCAGGGCCATGTAACGGCTTAATGTCACAACGCTAGCCTAGCAAACGCTTATCGAATCGCCTCAAGGGTAAGATCCAGGCACTTGCGTGCCTTTTCCACCAGTTCGTCGATCTCCGCATGGCTGATTACCAGCGGCGGCGCGATGATCATGGTGTCACCCACCGCACGCATGATCAGGCCGTTCTCGAAGCAGAAGGTGCGACAGATCATGCCCACGCCCTTGCCCTCGTAACGGCTGCGGGTGGCCTTGTCCTTGACCAGCTCGATCGCACCCAGCATGCCCAGGCCGCGTACTTCACCCACCAGTGGATGGTCCTGCAGCTCGCGCAAACGCTTTTGCAAATACGGTGCCGCATCTGTGCGCGCCTTCTCGACAATTTTCTCGTCACGCAGGATGCGCAGGTTTTCCAGGCCCACCGCGGCCGCCACCGGGTGGCCGGAGTAGGTGAAACCGTGGTTGAAGTCGCCGCCTTCGCTGATCACCTTGGCCACGGTGTCACGCACGATCACACCGCCCATGGGGATGTAACCAGAGGTCAGGCCTTTCGCGATGGTCATCAGGTCGGGCTTGAGGTCGTAATAGTCCGAACCGAACCACTCGCCGGTACGGCCGAAGCCGCAGATCACCTCGTCGGCGACGAACAGGATGTCGTACTTGGCGAGGATCTCCTTCACCTTCGGCCAGTAGGTTTCCGGCGGGATGATCACGCCACCTGCGCCCTGGATCGGCTCGGCGATGAAGGCAGCGACGTTGTCTTCGCCGACTTCGAGGATCTTCTTCTCCAACTGCTCGGCAGCCCAGACACCGAATTCGTCAGGGGTCATGTCGCCGCCCTCGCCGAACCAGTAAGGCTGAGGGATGTGAACGATACCCGGGATCGGCAAGCCACCCTGCTCGTGCATGCCGCTCATGCCACCCAGGCAAGCACCGGCGAAGGTGGAGCCGTGGTAACCGTTGATACGACCGATGATGGTCTGCTTGTGCGGTTTGCCCTTCAGCGCCCAGTAGTGACGCACCATGCGCAGCACTGTGTCGTTGCCTTCGGAGCCGGAGCCGGTGAAGAACACATGGGTCATACCTTTCGGCGCCACATCGGTGATCGCCTTGGCCAGCTCGAGCGCAGGTGGGTGAGCGGTCTGGAAGAACAGGTTGTAGTACGGCAGCTCGCGCATCTGTTTTTCCGCCGCCTGCACCAGCTCTTCACGGCCGTAGCCGACCGCCACGCACCATAGACCGGCCATGCCGTCGAGGATCTTGTGCCCCTCGCTATCCCACAAATGCACACCCTGGGCCTTGGTGATGATGCGCGGCCCCTTCTCCTTCAGCTGCTTGTAGTCACTGAAGGGTGCGAGGTGATGCTCCCCGCTCAGGGCTTGCCATTCACGGGTTTGCGGGTTGTTGACGCTCATGTGCTTCTCCGTTATTGGACCGCCGCGCTCCTGCGGCACCAGGGTTGATCAGACAGCGAACAGCAGGAACTCACGCTCCCAGGAACTGATGACGCGCTTGAAGTTTTCGTGCTCGGCGCGCTTGGTGGCGACATATCCGGTAATGAATTTCTTGCCGAGGTACTGCACCAGCGCACGGCTGTTTTCCATGCGTTCCAGGGCGTCTTCGATGGTCAGGGGCAGGCGCAGGTTGCGGCGTTCGTAACCACGCCCCTGCACTGGCGCGCTGGCCTCGATACCTTCGACCATGCCGATGTAGCCACACAGCAGGCTGGCGGCGATGGCCAGGTAAGGGTTGGCGTCGGCGCCCGGCAGGCGGTTCTCGACGCGCCGGCTTTGCGGGCCGGCATCCGGTACGCGCAGGCCGACGGTGCGGTTTTCTTCGCCCCACTCCACGTTCACCGGCGCCGAGGTGTCGGGCAGGAAACGGCGGAACGAGTTGACGTTAGGCGCGAACAGCGGCAGCGCCTCGGGGATGAACTTCTGCAGGCCGCCAATGTGGTTGAGGAACAGCTCGCTCATGCTGCCGTCTTCATTGCTGAAGATGTTCTTGCCGGTCGCCACGTCGACCACGCTCTGGTGAAGGTGCATGGCACTGCCTGGCTCGCCGGTCATCGGTTTGGCCATGAAAGTGGCGGCCACGTTGTGCTTGAGCGCCGCTTCGCGCATGGTGCGCTTGAACACCAGGATCTGGTCGGCCAGGTGCAAGGCGTCGCCGTGACGGAAGTTGATTTCCATCTGCGCCGTGCCGTCTTCGTGGATCAGCGTGTCGAGGTCCAGTTGCTGCAGCTCGCACCAGTCGTAGACGTCTTCGAACAGCGGGTCGAATTCGTTGGCCGCTTCGATCGAGAACGACTGACGGCCGGTTTCCGGGCGACCGGAACGGCCAACCGGGGGCTGCAGCGGAAAGTCCGGGTCCTCGCTGCGCTTGGTCAGATAGAACTCCATCTCGGGGGCGACGATCGGCTGCCAGCCCTTGTCGGCGTAAAGCTTGAGCACTTTTTTCAGCACGTTGCGCGGCGACAGTTCGACCGGGTTGCCCTTCTTGTCGTAGGTGTCATGAATGACCTGCGCGGTCGGCTCGATGGCCCACGGCACGAGGAACACGGCGTTCTCGTCAGGGCGGCAGATCATGTCGATGTCTGCCGGGTCGAGCAGTTCGTAATAGATGTCGTCGTCGACGTAGTCACCGGTCACGGTCTGCAGCAGTACGCTCTCGGGCAGCCGCATGCCTTTCTCGGCGATGAATTTGTTGGTTGGCGAAATCTTGCCGCGCGTGATGCCGGTCAGGTCGCTGATCATGCATTCGACTTCGGTGATCTTGTGCTCTTTCAACCAATCGGTGAGCTGGTCGAGGTTGTTACTCATAAATACCTCAGGAGGTAAGGTGGTCCACGACTTGATTCTGGATGGAGTAGATTGCTAAAGCAAAAACCCACGCGCAGAGCCACAGTGGATACACTGAAATCAGCTGTGTCCGTAATGAGTTCAAAAGGCAGGAAGACGAAGCGAAGGGCGGCAAGCCGCTGCGAGGACCGGTCCGGGAACGCGAAACGTCAATTATTGCGGCCAGGGCGACCACGCCATTGACGAAGCCTGCAAAAACGACGGAAGTACCCGATGGCACTGCGCAGGCAGTGCTTTCAGGTCGCGGCAAGCGGACCATGTGACCCTCGTATTATTGTGTTCTGGGTTGAGACCGAGCTTAGCCTTGTTCATTTTTTTACACAACACCTCCGTAAAAAATAAAACACGGCGTACCGGAGATAGCCCTTTACGCAGGAAATAGCGGATAATGGTTTGCCCCGATATGCAGCAAATCTGCCGTAGATGTGCCATTTCAGGGCATCATGGGGTTGGCTTGACATCAGTATCTCTTTTCGATTGACTGGTCTTGCAAGCCCCCCTTGATTGATATTTTTAACAACAAAGGTGTTGCATCATGTCGGTACCCCCGCGTGCCGTTCAGCTTAACGAAGCGAACGCGTTCCTTAAGGAACATCCTGAGGTTCTCTACGTTGACCTTCTGATTGCAGATATGAATGGTGTGGTGCGTGGCAAGCGCATTGAGCGCACCAGCCTCCACAAGGTTTACGAGAAAGGCATCAACCTGCCTGCTTCCCTCTTCGCCCTGGACATCAACGGCTCCACCGTCGAAAGCACCGGGCTGGGCCTGGACATCGGCGATGCTGACCGCATCTGCTATCCCATTCCCGATACGCTCTGTAACGAGCCGTGGCAAAAACGCCCCACCGCCCAGTTGCTGATGACCATGCACGAGCTGGAAGGCGAGCCGTTCTTCGCCGACCCGCGCGAAGTGCTGCGTCAGGTGGTGACCAAGTTCGACGAACTGGGCCTGACTATCTGCGCCGCATTCGAACTGGAGTTCTACCTGATCGACCAGGAGAACGTGAACGGCCGGCCGCAGCCACCCCGCTCGCCAATTTCGGGCAAGCGCCCCCAGTCGACCCAGGTGTACCTGATCGACGACCTCGACGAATATGCCGACTGCCTGCAGGACATCCTCGAAGGCGCGAAAGAACAAGGCATCCCGGCCGACGCCATCGTCAAGGAAAGCGCTCCGGCGCAGTTCGAAGTCAACCTGCACCACGTGGCCGACCCGCTCAAGGCCTGCGACTACGCGGTACTGCTCAAGCGGTTGATCAAGAACATCGCCTACGACCATGAAATGGACACTACCTTCATGGCCAAGCCCTACCCGGGCCAGGCAGGCAACGGCCTGCACGTGCACATTTCCGTGCTGGACAAAGATGGCAACAACATCTTCACCAGCGAGGATCCCGAGCAGAACGCCGCGCTACGTCACGCTGTCGGCGGTGTGCTCGAGACCCTGCCCGCGTCCATGGCATTCCTTTGCCCGAACGTCAACTCGTACCGCCGCTTTGGCGCGCAGTTCTACGTGCCGAACGCGCCGAGCTGGGGCCTGGACAACCGCACCGTGGCGCTGCGCGTGCCAACGGGCTCCGCGGACGCCGTGCGCATTGAGCACCGCGTGGCCGGTGCCGACGCCAACCCGTACCTGATGATGGCTGCGGTGCTGGCGGGCGTGCACCATGGCCTGACCAACAAGGTCGAGCCGGGCGAGCCGATCGAAGGCAACTCGTACGAGCAGCTGGAGCAGAGCCTGCCGAACAACCTGCGCGATGCCCTGCGCGAGCTGGACGACAGCGAGATCCTGAACAAGTACATCGATCCGAAGTACATCGACATCTTTGTCGCGTGCAAGGAAAGCGAGCTGGAAGAGTTCGAGCACTCGATCTCCGACCTCGAGTACAACTGGTACCTGCATACCGTGTAAACGAAAACGCCGCCCCTCAAGGGCGGCGTTTTTTGTTTGAGACCGGTGTCGCCTGCTTCGCGGGCACGCCCGCTCCCACAGGTAAGCCATAGGATTCAGCCCTCGAAATTACCCTGTGGGAGCGGGCGAGCCCGCGAAGAGGGCGGCCCAGGCTTACAGGGGCTTCTCGAAAATCTTCGAATTGCGCTGGTAGTTGTACAGCGAAGCCCGCGCCGCCGGCAGCCGCTCCACCCCACTCGGCGCAAAGCCGCGCTCGCGGAACCAGTGCGCCGTGCGCGTAGTCAGCACGAACAAAGTACTCAAGCCCATCTGCCGTGCCCGGCTCTCGATCCGTTCCAGCAGCTCGTCCCCACGCCCGCCATGGCGGTACTCCGGGTTCACCGCCAGGCAAGCCAGCTCCCCGGCCTCGGAATCGGCAATCGGGTACAGCGCCGCACAGGCGATAATCATGCCCTCGCGCTCGACCACGCTGAACTGCTCGATCTCTCGCTCCAGCACTTCGCGTGAACGGCGCACCAGGATGCCCTGCTCTTCCAGCGGGCTGATCAACTCCAGCAAGCCACCCACATCCTCGATAGTCGCCTCGCGCACCACTTCGAACTGTTCCTGCGACACCAGCGTACCGCCACCGCCACGGGTGAACAGCTCGGTGAGCAGCGCGCCGTCCTCGGCATAGCTGACGATATGGCTGCGCGCCACACCGCCTTTGCAGGCCTCGGCCGCAGCATCCAGCAGTTCGCCCTGGTAGTCGCTGCCAAGACGCTGCAGATGCGGGGTAACCTGCTGCGGGCGCAGTTCGCGCACCAGCCTACCGTCAGCGTCCAACAAGCCCGGCTCGGCGCCGAACAACAGCAGTTTGTCGGCGCCCAGTTCGATGGCCGCGCGAGTAGCCACGTCTTCGCAGGCCAGGTTGAAGATTTCCCCGGTAGGCGAGTAGCCCAAGGGCGACAACAGCACGATGGAGCGCTCGTCGAGCAGGCGGCTGATGCCCTTGCGGTCGACCCGGCGCACTTCGCCAGTGTGGTGGTAGTCCACGCCTTCGAGCACACCGATCGGCCGCGCGGTGACCAGGTTGCCGGACGCCACGCGCAGGCGCGAGCCCTGCATGGGCGAAGCGGCGATGTCCATCGACAGCCGCGCTTCAATGGCCAGGCGCAGGGCGCCGACGGCATCGATCACGCAATCCAGGGTAGCCGCATCAGTAATACGCATGCCCCGGTGGTAGTGCGGGGTCAGGCCGCGATCGGCCAGCCGGCTTTCGATCTGCGGGCGCGAACCATGCACCAGCACCAGCCGCACGCCGAGGCTGTGCAGCAGCACCAGGTCGTGGACGATGTTGCCGAAATTAGGGTGTTCCACCCCATCGCCAGGGAGCATGACCACGAAGGTGCAGTCGCGATGGGCATTGATATAGGGGGATGCATGACGCAGCCAGTTGACGTAATCGGGCATGACAGAGCCTGTGGATAAGTGGACGGAGAACGGCGATGCAGGGGGCGTTCAGGATCATCGTCGGAACAGGCTTGCGGTCACGCGCGGTCTCCTCTAGGCAGGAACGAATCAGTTCGATTGACGTTTAGTGCAGGCAATAGTGCCGGATCAGGTCACGCAATAGACGCACGGTAGGCTCGATTCGTGACATTTCAAGGTATTCGCCAGGCTGGTGGGCGCAGGCAATGTCGCCAGGGCCCAGCACAATGGTCTGGCAGCCCAGTTGCTGAAGATAAGGTGCTTCGGTGCCGAACGCCACCGCTTCAGCGCGATGACCGGTCAGGCGCTCCGCGACCTGAACCAGTTCGACATCGGCAGCCTGCTCGAACGGCGGCACCTCCGGGAACAGCGGCGCATAGTCGATGCGCACCTCATGGCGCTCTGCAACCGGCAGCAGTTTTTCGCGAATGGCCGCGCGCAGTTGCTCCACATCCATGCCCGGCAGCGGCCGCAGGTCGAACTCCAGGGCGCACTGGCCGCAGATACGGTTGGGGTTGTCGCCGCCGTGGATGCAGCCGAAGTTCATGGTCGGGGTCGGCACGGTGAATTGGGGGTTGCTATAGGTTTGTTGCCACTGCTGGCGCAGGCCCATCAGCTCGCCCATGACCGCATGCATGGCCTCCATGGCGCTGCGGCCCAGGCTTGGGTCCGACGAATGGCCGCTGCGACCGAGGATGTCGATGCGGTCCATGAGGATGCCCTTGTGCATGCGGATCGGCCGCAGCCCGGTAGGCTCACCGATGATCGCTGCACGGCCCAGTGGCTGGCCGGCCTCGGCCAGGGCACGGGCGCCGGACATGGAGCTTTCTTCGTCGCAGGTGGCAAGGATCAGCAGCGGCTCCTTGAAGTCGTGCTCCAGCAGCGGGATGACCGCTTCGATGACCAGGGCGAAGAAGCCCTTCATGTCGCAACTGCCCAGACCGACCCAGCGGCCATCGGTCTCGGTAAGCTTCAACGGATCGCTGGCCCACAACTGTTCGTCATAGGGCACGGTATCGCTGTGCCCGGCCAGCACCAGCCCTCCCGGGCCGGTGCCACGGCTGGCCAGCAGGTTGAATTTGCCGGGGCTGACCTGCTGGATATCGCACTTGAAACCCAGGTCGCCCAGCCAACCGGCCAGCAGGTCGATAACCTGGCGGTTGGACTGGTCCAGCGCAGGTTGGGTACAGCTGACCGAAGGCGCGGCGATCAAGGCGGCAAACTGGTCTTTCAGCGTCGGCAACGGCATGCGCGTACTCCTCGGAAACGTTGCCCATCATAGGACTATCCGCTGTCTGGAATAAACCGTTGAGGGCTGACTGCTGTAGACTCTCTGCCAACCACGCCCCCTCTTTCGAGTCTGTGATGCACAAAGAAACCGAACTGAAGCTCCGCGCCAGCCGCGAGACCCTTGCCGCCCTGCGCGAGCACCCTCTGCTGAAAAAGCGCAACAAGTCCGGCTGGCAGACCCGTGAACTGCTCAACCAGTACTTCGACACCCCCGAGCGTGAGCTGTCCGCCGCCCGTGTCGCCCTGCGCCTGCGCCGCGATGGCGACGCTGTCATTCAAACCCTCAAGTGCCGCGGCCAGAGCGTGGCCGGCCTGTCCGAGCGCAACGAGTACGAATGGAACCTGGACAAGGTCAAGCTCGACCTGAAGAAGCTGGACGCCACCTGCTGGCCCGAGCAACTGGCCAACCTGGACAAGAAAACCATCAAGCCGCTGTTCACCACCGACTTCAGCCGTGAATACGCTGAAATCGCCTGGGGCCGTGGCAAGAGCAAGGTGGTGATCGAGGCTGCGCTGGACCAAGGCTTCGTGATCGCCGGCAAGCGCAAGGAAGAGATCTGCGAGCTGGAGCTGGAATTGCGCGAAGGTGAACCGCAAGCACTGCTGGAACTGGCTGCAGAACTGGCCGCCAGTCTGCCACTGATGCCGTGCGACATCAGCAAGGCCGAGCGTGGTTACCGCCTGCTGGAACCGGACAGCTACGAGCTGGCCCTGCCACACACCGCGCTGGAAGCCGAAATGGCCCTGGACGACGCCTATGCCGCCCTCGCCTGGCAACTGCTGGGCAGCAGCCAGCGCCTGGCCGAGCAGTACCGCCACAACGGCCACTGGCGCCTGCTCCAGGACTGGGTCGAGTGCCTGAGCGAGCTGCGCGCGCTCACCGCCAGCCTGGGCCAGGCAGCACCGCGCGCAACCACCCGCGACCTGCGCGCCAGCCTTGATGCCTTGCTTGAAGACTGGCGCCCGCTGGTGCAGGCCGGCAACGATGACGAAGACATCCGTCGCGCCGCGCCTGAGCAGTTTGCCGAAGAACTGGAAGACGTACGCTGGGGCCAGTTCTCGCTGGAAACCTCACGCTGGCTGATGGCCCGCACCTGGACCACAGAGCGCAAGGGCCGCGGCGAACGCCAAGGCAAGGCACAACTGGCCAGCTGGCTGGGGCACTTGCTGGGCGAGGAAGGCCGCGCGTTGAAGCTGCCGCTGTACACCCAGCGCCCGGAAGACCTGGCCGAGCAGCTGCCACGTATCGAGCAGCTTCTGGCCTGGCTGCACCACGCCCGCCAGGTGCTGGAAGCGCCGCAGATGGACCGCCTGTACGGCGACCTGAAAAAGCTGCACGAACTGGCCGAGCAGCCCATCAGCGATGAAGTGCTGGAAGCGCGTATCGAACAGGCTCGGGCGGTGGACCAGAGCCGCGGCTGGAAGCACCTGCTCAAGGCGTGATACCGCGTCGCCTGCTTCGCGGGTAAACCCGCTCCTACAAAGGGTTCGCGCCAGGCGTGAGGCCGTGTGTAGGCACGGGTTTACCCGCGAATGACCTCACCGGTGTAGGAGCGGGTTTACCCGCGAATGGCCTCAACGCGATAGCGGCAGGCTAGTGGTGGACTTGATCTCGGAAAGCGCCACAATCGAGTTCACCTCCTGAATCCCCGGCACGTTCGACAGTTTTTCGAAGAAGAACCGCTCGTAGGCCTCGATGTCCGACGTGACGATACGCAGCAGAAAGTCCACAGCCCCCATCAGCACATAACACTCCAGCACCTCTGGGAACCCGCGGATCGCCTCGGTGAACTCGGTGAAGTTGGAGCGCCCATGGGCGTTCAGTTTCACTTCGGCGAAAATCTGCGTGTTCAGGCCGACCTTCTTGCGGTCCAGCAAGGTCACCTGCCCACGAATCACCCCCTCTTCCTTCAAGCGCTGAATGCGCCGCCAGCACGGCGATTGCGACAGCCCGACGCGCTCGGCGATCTGTGCGCTGGACAGCGAAGCGTCCTCCTGCAGCAGTTCGAGGATGCGACGGTCGTAGGCGTCCAGCTCGCTGTGCATTATTCATTCTCCAAAACGGCTTTTATTGAATAATTGAATTCACCATTAAGGTGAAACAGCGCAATCATAGCGAAAAAATGCCGCCAGCAACGTGCAAGAATTTCTCCCTCATTTGCGGAGACCAGCATGAACGCACAGCCCCGTACCGACGCCTGGGCCGCCACCAACGCCCACAGCACCGTGCACTATCGCCTGCAGGCCGAGGCCGAGCCCGATAGCCTGTGCCGGGTGCTCAACCTGTTCGCCTTGCAGTTCCTGACCCCGCATAGCGTGCAGGTCAGGCAGCAGGATGACTGGCTGGATATCGAAATCGGCATTGGCGGGTTGAGCTGGCACCGGGCCGAGGTCATAGCACAGAAGCTGCGTAACCTGGTGTGTGTGGGTGAGGTGAGCCTGACCAACTTGCAGCGAGTGGCGTTGGCAGTGGTCTGAACCACCCTCTCTGCCGGGCCTGTACCGCATAGCACTAAAGGCCCGTGCGATCCCTTTAGGAAAGGGTCCACCCGCGAAGCGTCCGATACAGGCGCAGCAAAATTCCGAAACCTTTCACCTCCGATAGCCTCCCGCCGCCCGGCTAGCCTTGATCAGCACTACCCGATCAGGCACGGACGCCAACCATGCACACCCCCGACAACCCTGCACTCGACCTCAAGCGCGTGCTCCAGGCCCTGCTCGCTGACCAGCACCTGCACGTCAGCGATACCCTGCAAGTACTCGAACACGCCGCTGCCCACCCTGCCAGCCACCCACTGGAGCACATCGCCGCCTGCAGCCTGGAAAGCCGCCAGCACCCCGGCCAGCCCTACCTGCGCATCGACCCCATGCAACTCGACCTGCCCCAGGTCACCGGCCTGATCTCCCCAGCCTTCGCCCAGCGCCACGGCATCCTCATCGTCGCCGCCGATGCCTCCAGCGTCACCGTCGCCAGCGCCCAGCCTTTCCAGGATGACTGGCAGGCCGACCTGGCCCGCAGCCTCGGCCGGGAGATCCGTCGCGTACTGGCCAGCCCGCAGCAGATCCGTCAGTCAGCGCAGTCGTTCCACCGCCTGGCCCAGTCGGTAAAAGGCGCGCAATACCAGCAGTCGGCCAGCCTGGGGGAACTTGAGCAATTGCTCGAGCTGGGCAAACGCCAGGCCGAGGCCAGCGCAGACGACGCGCACATCGTTCATATCGTCGACTGGCTGTTGCAGTACGCCATCGAGCAACGCGCCAGCGATATTCACCTGGAACCGCGCCGCGAACAGGGCCAGCTGCGCTACCGCATCGATGGCCTGCTGCACACCGTCTATGCCTTCCCCGCCGGGGTCACCCTGGCCCTCGTCAGCCGCCTGAAACATCTGGGCCGCATGGACGTTGCAGAGAAGCGCCGGCCGCAGGACGGCCGGCTACAAAGCCGCCTACCGGGCGGTGGCGAAGTGGAGCTGCGGCTTTCGACCCTGCCCACCCCGTTTGGCGAGAAACTGGTGCTGCGCCTGTTCGACCCGCACCAGTTGCAAGAGGGCTTCGAACGCCTTGGCCTGCAAGGCCAGCAACTGGCCCAATGGCAGCGCCTGCTACGTCAGCGCCAAGGCATCATCCTGGTCACCGGCCCCACCGGCTCTGGCAAGACCAGCACGCTGTACACCAGCCTCAAACTGCTGGCCACACCTCAGGTCAACCTGTGCACCATCGAAGACCCGATCGAGCGCCTGGAACCAGCCTTCAACCAGCTGCAGGTGCAGCCAGCGCTGGACCTGGGGTTCGCCAACGCGGTCAGGGCCATGCTGCGCCAAGACCCCGACATCATCATGATCGGCGAAATCCGCGACCGCGAAACCGCCCTGGTGGCAGTGCAGGCAGCGCTGACCGGGCACCTGGTGCTGTCGACCCTGCATACCAACGACGCCTGTGCAGCCATCACCCGCTTGCAAGAGCTGGGTGTGGCCGACTACCTGATCAAGGCGACGCTTATCGGGGTGATGGCCCAGCGCCTGGTGCGAACCGTCTGCACCGACTGCCAGGCAGGCTCATCAGCTACCTGCCGAGCCTGCCGCGGCACCGGCTTTCAGGGGCGCACGGGATTATTCGAACTGCTCGAGCCCAGCGACACCTTGCGCGCATTGATCGGCCCTGATGCCGACCTGACCCGTTTGCGGCGCCAGGCGCTGGCCGATGGCCTGGTTGACCTGCGCCGTTGCGGCGAGGCCAAAGTGGCCGCTGGGCAGACCCGTACCGAGGAAGTGCTGCGCGTCTGCAACTGACGAAAAGTCCTTTGTATTCAAGGAACTTGCCTTGCCTGTAAAGATCCAAGCGCGCATCTTCAATCATCACCCTTCGAGGTGTTTCAAAATGCGTCTCAAAACCGCCATTGCCGCGGCTACCTTGCTTTCGCTGCCTCTTGGCTCGGCCATGGCCGATACCTTCTGGCGTAACGTGATGACTTCCGGCGCTACCACGGCGTCAAGCTACCTGACCTCGCGGGATCACAAGCGGGTAGTGGCCGCGCAGGATGACGCCAGCAGTTTCGTCGCCAGCGAAGGCGCGATCCGCGGGCCGTTCCTGGAAGCGGCCATGCGCGAGGCACGGGCAGAGAACCCAGGGATGCAGGCTTCCGACATGGAGCTGGCCAATGCCATCCTGGCCAAGAATGCGGTAGCCGAGTAACTGCGTCGCCTGCTTCGCGGGTAAACCCGCTCCTACAGGTACCCGCGAAGCATCCAACACCAACCTCAGCGATAAGCCTCCACCGGCACACACGCACAGAACAGGTTCCTGTCCCCATATACGTTGTCTACCCGGTTCACCGCCGGCCAGTACTTGTGCTGGCGCACGTGAGCACTGGGGGCCACCGCCTGCTCCAGGCTATACGGCTTGTCCCACACCCCCAGCACATCAGCCAAGGTATGCGGTGCATGCTTCAGCGGGTTGTTCTCCGCTGGCCAGTTGCCCTGCTGTACTTCGTCAATTTCCGCCCGAATCGCCAGCATCGCCTCGACAAACCGGTCCAGCTCGGCCTTCGATTCACTCTCGGTCGGCTCCACCATCAACGTGCCCGGCACAGGGAAGGACATGGTCGGTGCGTGGAAGCCATAGTCCATCAGGCGCTTGGCCACGTCCTCTTCGCTGATGCCTGTCAGTGCCTTCAACGGCCGTAGGTCGAGGATGCATTCATGCGCCACGCGCTGATTACGCCCACGGTAGAGCACCGGGAACGCCGCGCCCAACTGGCTGGCGAGATAGTTGGCCGAGAGGATAGCCACCTCGCTGGCGTCGGCCAGCTGCGGGCCCATCATGGCGATGTACATCCAGCTTATCGGCAAGATGCTTGCACTGCCCCAAGGCGCGGCGCTGACCGCGCTATTGTTCGGGTCCAATCCAGGCACCGGCACTACCGGGTGGCTGGCGACGAACGGCTTGAGGTGCGCGCGGATACCGATCGGCCCCATACCCGGGCCGCCGCCACCGTGGGGAATGCAGAACGTCTTGTGCAGGTTCATGTGTGAAACATCGGCCCCAATGTCTGCGGGGCGCGCCAGGCCCACCTGGGCATTGAGGTTGGCACCGTCCATGTAAACCTGGCCACCGTGCTGGTGCACCACAGCGCAGATTTCGCGTATCCCCTCTTCGTACACACCATGGGTCGAGGGGTAGGTGATCATCAGGCACGACAGACGCTCCCCGGCCGCGTGTGCCTTGGCTTTCAAGTCTGCCAGGTCGACGTTGCCATCGTTGTCGCAGTCGACAATCACCACTTCCATGCCAGCCATCTGTGCCGACGCCGGGTTGGTGCCGTGGGCCGACGACGGGATCAGGCACAACGTACGCATCGGCTGATGGCGGCTGCGGTGATAGCGCGTGATGGCCATCAGGCCGGCGTATTCACCCTGAGCACCGGAGTTGGGCTGCATGCAGATCGCATCGAAGCCGGTGATCGCGCACAGCCAGTTTTCCAGTTCGTCGATCATCGCCTTGTAGCCTGCCGCCTGGGCAGCAGGGGCGAACGGATGCAACTGGGCGAAGCCGGGCCAGGTAATGGGGATCATCTCACTGGTGGCGTTGAGTTTCATGGTGCACGAGCCCAACGGGATCATCGACTGGTTCAGCGCCAGGTCCTTGTTCTCCAGTTGCTTGAGGTAGCGCAGCATCTCTGTTTCGCTGTGATGCAGGTTGAACACGGGGTGGGCGAGGAATGGCGTGCGTCGCACCAGGCTGGCGGGGATGCCTTCAGGCAGGGCCAACTGGTCGAGGGCGGTGATTTCCAGGCCGTGATCCACCCCCAGGAAGATGTCGAGCAGGCGCAGCACCGTCTGCTCGTTGCAGGTTTCGTCCAGGCTCACCCCCAAGTGCCCGCGACCGAGAATGCGCAAATTGATGTGCGCGGCCTCGGCGCTTTCAATGATGGCCGCCTGGGCACCGCCAACATCCAGGGTAAGGGTATCGAAGAAGTGCTGATTGAGGCGTTTGATGCCCTTGGCCTCGAGGCCGGCAGCCAGGATGAAGGTCAGCCGGTGCACACGCTGAGCGATGCGCTGCAGGCCTTCCGGGCCGTGGTACACCGCGTAGAAGCCAGCAATGTTGGCCAGCAGCACCTGGGCCGTGCAGATGTTGGAATTGGCCTTTTCGCGGCGAATATGCTGCTCGCGGGTCTGCAGGGCCATCCGTAATGCGGTGTTGCCACGGGCATCGCGCGATACGCCGATGATGCGCCCCGGCATAGCCCGCTTGTAGTCGTCGCGACAGGCGAAATAGGCCGCGTGAGGCCCGCCATAGCCCATCGGCACACCAAAGCGCTGGGTCGAGCCCAGCACCACATCGGCGCCCAGCTCTCCGGGCGGCGCCAGCACCACCAGGCTTAGCAGGTCAGCGGCTACGCAGGCCAGGGCCTGCTGGCTGTGCACCTGGTCGATCAACGGGCGCAAGTCGCGCACTTCACCGTGGGTGTCGGGGTACTGCAGCAAAGCGCCGAACACGGAGTGCTTGGCAAGATTATCCACAGAGTCGACGATCAGCTCGAAGCCGAAGCCCTCGGCGCGGGTCTTGAGTACCGATAGGGTCTGCGGATGACAGTGCTCGTCGGCAAAGAAGGTGTTGCTCGTGTTGCGTGCCACCCGCTTGGCCAAGGCCATGGCCTCGGCGGCAGCAGTGGCTTCATCGAGCAGCGAGGCATTGGCCAGAGCCAGGCCAGTGAGGTCAATGACCATTTGCTGGAAGTTCAGCAGCGCCTCCAGCCGGCCTTGGGCAATTTCGGGTTGGTATGGCGTGTAGGCGGTGTACCAGCCGGGGTTTTCCAGCACGTTGCGCAGGATGACCGTGGGGGTGATGGTGCCGTGGTAGCCCATACCGATGAGGCTGGTCCAGACCTGATTCTGTTCGGCGTAACCGGCGAGCTTGGCCAGGGCGGCTTGCTCGTCCAGTGCCGCTGGGAGGTCGAGGGGGCGATTGAGGCGGATGTCGGGCGGAACGGTCTGCTCGATCAGCTCGTTGCGGCTGGCGATACCCAGCGCGTTGAGCATGGCCTGCTGCTCTGTGGCATCGGGGCCCAGGTGACGGCGCAGAAATGGGTTGAACTCTTGCAGTTGATGCAGGCTTGGCGACTGGGACATGACGACGCTCTCTTCCTGGACCAGGTCTCATGGAGACTTACAAGTCTAGGAAGGGATTGCCGATTGTGCGGGGAAACTTGTCTGCAGGCCCGGCCTCTTCGCGGCTAAAGCCGCTCCTACAGGGGCTGCACCCGCCTCGAATGCAGTGCTGTACCCGTGTAGGAGGCTTTAGCCGCGAAGCAGGCGACGCGGTCTTACTCGCCAATCAGGGCCTTGTAGCCAGCAGCATCCAGCAACTTGTCCAGCTCGGCCGGGTTGCTTGGCTTCAATTTGAAGATCCACGAATCGTAAGGCTCTTCGTTGAGCAGTTCCGGGCTCTCAGCCAGCTCTTCGTTGACCGCAATCACTTCGCCACCGACCGGGGCGTAGATGTCCGAAGCGGCCTTGACCGACTCCACCACACCCGCAGCGTCGCCAGCGCCAAACACTTTGCCGACTTCAGCCAGCTCGACGAACACCACATCACCCAAGGCTTGCTGGGCGTGATCGCTGATTCCCACGGTCACACTGCCGTCGGCTTCCAGGCGAGCCCACTCATGGCTTTCGGCAAAACGCAGGTCGGCGGGGATATTGCTCATGTCTTGAATTCCTCGATTGGCTCAGCGGTACGCCCGCCGGTTATAAATTGTTCAGATCAGGATCTTGCCGTGGCGCACGAAGGTCGGTTTGACCACCCGCACCGGGTACCACTTGCCGCGAATTTCTACCTCGGCCCGATCACCGGTAGCCATAGGCACGCGCGCCAACGCAATGGACTTGCTCAGCGTAGGCGAGAAACTACCACTGGTGATCTCCCCTTCGCCAATACCGGCTACACGTACTACCTGATGGGCGCGCAGTACACCGCGCTCTTCCAGCACCAGACCCACCAGTTTTTCCTGCACGCCGTGCTCGATTTCCGCAAGCAGGCCGGCACGGCCGATGAAGTCGCGCTCGGCCGGTTCCCAGGCGATGCTCCAGCCCAGGTTGGAGGTGAGCGGGGTGTGGTTTTCGTCGATGTCCTGGCCGTACAGATTCATGCCGGCTTCCAGGCGCAGGGTATCGCGGGCGCCCAGGCCGCTTGGGGCGATACCGGCACCGACCAGGTCGTTGAAGAAGGCCACCGCCTGATCGCCCGGGAAGATGATCTCCAGGCCGTCCTCACCGGTATAGCCGGTGCGGGCAATGAACCAGTCGCCGTCGGCAACGCCCTCGAACGGGCGCAGTTCGCGGATGAGTGCAGCGCGCGCGGGGCTGAGCAAGGCCGCGACCTTTTCGCGGGCACGCGGCCCCTGGATGGCAAGGATGGCCAGATCAGGGCGGACCTGGAAGTCCACGGAAAAACCGGCACGTTGCAATTGCAGCCAATCGAGCACCTTGGCACGGGTGGCGGCATTGGTGACCAGGCGATAGCCGGTTTCAGTGCGGTAGACAATCAGATCATCGATCACCCCGCCCTGTTCGTTCAGCAGCGGGCTATACAGCGCCTTGCCGGTGTCGTCGAGGCGGGCCACGTCGTTGGCCAGCAGACGCTGCAGCCAAACAGTGGCATCAGTGCCGTCGACATCGATCACGGTCATATGAGAAACATCGAAGACGCCGCAATCGCTGCGCACCTGATGGTGCTCCTCGACCTGCGAGCCATAGTGCAGGGGCATGTCCCAGCCACCGAAATCGACCGTCTTGGCGCCTAGCGCCAGGTGCAGGTCATACAAAAGCGTGCGCTGTCCCATGGGTTTCTCCTTCCGGGCGTGGCGAAGCGGCGGCGGTCGATGACGTTGGGTCGTCAGCTGTTCTTGTTACTCACACCCGCCGCGCGAATGCCGCGCATTGTAGCCGCAAGGTCGCAAGCTGACATCCTCAGTGACTGTGACCGGGTCGGCGGGCCGAACGGCGAATCAGTCCGATGACCGGCAGCAGCCCCACCATTACCAAGGTCAGTGCCGGCAGCGAGGCTCGCGCCCATTCGCCCTCGCTGGTCATCTCGAACACCCGCACAGCGAGGGTGTCCCAGCCGAACGGCCGCATCAGCAAGGTGGCGGGCATTTCCTTGAGCACGTCGACGAACACCAGCAGCGCGGCACTAAGGGCACCGGGTACCAGCAGCGGCAGATATACCTTGAAAAACAATCTTGCGCCGCCGACACCCAGGCTGCGCGAGGCTTCGGGGAGTGAGGGGCGGATGCGTTCCAGGCTGCTCTCCAGCGGCCCGTAGGCCACCGCGATGAAGCGCACCAGGTAGGCCAACAGCAACGCCGAGAGGCTGCCTAGCAGCAGCGGCTTGCCGGCGCCGCCCAGCCAGCTGGACAGCGGAATGACCAGGTGGTTGTCGAGGTAACTGAAGGCCAGCATGATCGACACCGCCAACACCGAACCGGGCAGGGCATACCCCAGATTGGCCAGACCAACCCCGGCGCGGATACCGCCCGTCGGTGCCTGGCGCCGGGCAAAGGCCAGCAGCAGCGCCACACATACCGTGACCAGCGCCGCCATGCTGCCCAGGTAAAGGGTGTGCAGCACCAGGCCGATATAACGCTCATCCAGGTCATGCCGGCCGCGCTGCCAGAACCACGCCAGCAACTGCAGCAACGGGATGACGAAAGCGCAGGCGAACACCAGCAGGCACCAGCCACTGGCCAGCAGCGCCTTGAGTCCACGCAGTTGATAAAGCGCCTGCACGCGTGGTCGTTCGTTGCCGCTGCGGCTGGCACCACGGGCGCGGCGCTCGCCGTACAGCACCAGCATCACCGCCAGCAACAGCAAGCTGGCCAACTGGGCCGCACTGGACAAGCTGAAGAAGCCGTACCAGGTCTTGTAGATGGCCGTGGTGAAGGTGTCGAAGTTGAATACGGCCACTGCACCGAAGTCGGCCAGGGTTTCCATCAGCGCCAGGGCGATACCGGCACCGATCGCCGGCCGCGCCATGGGCAGGGCCACCCGCCAGAACGCCTGCAGGGGTGACAACCCAAGTACCCGCGCCGCCTCCATCAGCCCCTTGCCCTGAGCCAGGAAGGCCGTGCGTGCCAACAAGTAGACATAGGGGTAGAACACCAGCACCAGAACGGTGATTACCCCTCCGGTGGAACGCACCCGGGGCAGGCGCATTGGCCCGAACACCTCGCGCAGGGCGCTTTGCACCGGGCCGGCAAAGTCCAGCAGGCCGACGAAGACAAACGCCAGCACGTAGGCCGGGATGGCGAACGGTAACATCAGCGCCCAGTCCAGCCAGCGTCGACCAGGGAAGTCGCAGAGGCTGGTGAGCCAGGCCAGGCTGACGCCCAGTACGGTGACACCAATGCCCACACCCACCACCAGGGTCAGGGTATTGCCGAGCAGGCGGCCCATCTGGGTGTCGAGCAGGTGGGACCAGATCTGCAGGTCGATGGATTGCCAGGACAGCAGCAGCACGCTCAGGGGCAGCAGCACCAAGGCGGCGATCAGGGAGACCGGGAGGTACCAGCGGCGTTGGGGGGTGTGGGGCAAGGCTGAAATCTCGAGTGCGATGGCGACCGCTGCGCGGTCGTTCGCGGGTAAACCCGCTCCTACGGGGACCGCGCAAGGCAGTGCAGATCCTGTAGGAGCGGGTTTACCCGCGAAAGGGCCCTAACGGGCCCAAAGAGGATAAAGCCTGGCGCTTAGTTGTAGCCAGCCCGATCCATCAGGCGAATGGCTTCAGCCTGGCGCTTGCCGGCAATTTCCACCGGAATGCTGTCGGCCTTGAAGCTGCCCCACGCCGCCACTTCCTCCGATGGTTTCACCTTCGGGTTGGCCGGGAATTCCTGGTTGATGTCAGCAAACAGCTTCTGAGCTTCTTCGCCGGTCATCCATTCAACCAGTTTCTTCGCGGCTTCCGGGTGTGGCGCGTGCTTGGTCAGGCCGATACCCGAGAGGTTCACGTGAACGCCACGGTCACCCTGGTTGGGCCAGAAGATCTTCACCGGCAGGTTCGGGTTCTGCTTGTGCAGACGGCCGTAATAGTAGGTGTTGACCACGCCCACATCACACTGCCCGGCCTCGATGGCCTGGATCACCGCGTTGTCGTCGGAGAACACATCGGTGGACAGATTGTTGACCCAACCTTTGACGATTTGCTCGGTCTTGGCCTCACCGTGGGTTTCAATCAGGGTGGCGGTCAGCGACTGGTTGTACACCTTCTTTGCCGTGCGCAGGCACAGACGGCCTTCCCACTGTTTGTCAGCCAGGGCTTCGTAGGTGCTCAATTCTTCGGGTTTGACCCGCTCGGTGGAGTAGATGATGGTGCGGGCGCGCAGGCTCAGGCCGGTCCAGTCGTGCGACGAGGCGCGGTACTGCGACGGGATGTTCTGGTCGATGACGTCGGACTCGATCGGCTGCAGGATGCCCATCTGCTCAGCCTGCCACAGGTTGCCTGCATCGACGGTCAGCAACAGGTCGGCCACGCCGTTGTCGCCCTCGGCCTTGATGCGCTGCATCAGCGGGGCTTCCTTGTCGGTAATGAACTTGATCTTGACACCGGTCTTGGCGGTATAGGCATCGAACACCGGCTTGATCAGCTCGTCGATGCGCGAGGAGTACACCACCACTTCGTCCGCTGCCTGGGCAGTGCCGCCGAACAGGGTCAGGGCCAAGGCGGCCAGTAGGGGCTTGCGTGGCAACATTTTAAGCACTCCTCGATCGTATGAGAGGTGCGAATGGTAGTGAATCCCATTTTCTGGCTCACCTACCTAGGCGTTACCGGATGTTGCAAAGGACTACCACAGGTGATTGCGCCACGCTGTGGGAGCGGCCTGGTGTCGCGAAAGGGCCGCAAAGCGGCCCCGCCACTCTCAAGCCTTGGCCAGATCCGGCAGGTCACCACTCAAACCCAACGCTTGGCGCACAAACAGCGCCTTGGCCTCCGGCATCTGCTCCACCAGCTTCAACCCGCTGTTGCGCAACCAGCGCAACGGCAGCGGATCGGCCTGGAACAACCTCTCGAACCCCTCCATCGCCGCCATCAACGCCAGGTTGTGTGGCATGCGCCGCCGCTCGTAACGGCTCAGCACCTTCACATCGGCCAGCCTCTCGCCACGCTCGCAGGCATTGACCAACACCTCGGCCAGCACCGCCGCATCGAGAAAGCCCAGGTTCACGCCCTGCCCGGCCAACGGGTGAATGGTGTGTGCAGCATCACCGATCAAGGCCAGGCCTTCATCCACATAGCGCTTGGCGTGACGCTGGCGCAGCGGCACGCACACCCGTGGGTCGGCCTGCAGCACGTCCCCCAGACGCCCTTCGAAGGCCCGCTCCAGGGCCTGCAGGAAGGCCGCTTCATCCATCGCCATCAGCTGCTCGGCATGCTCCGGGGTGGTCGACCAGACGATCGAGCACCAGTCCTGCAGGCCATCGCGGGTCAACGGCAGGAACGCCAGCGGACCTTCGTCAGTGAAGCGCTGCCAGGCCGTGGCCTGGTGCCCGGCGCTGCAACGCACGCTGGTGACAATGGCATGGTGCAGGTAATCCCACTCGCGGGTTTCGCAGCCGGCCAGACGCCGCACCGCCGAATTGGCACCGTCGGCAGCGATCACCAACGGTGCCCGCAGTTGCCGGCCATCCGCCAGGGTCAGCAGCCACTCATCGCCGGAGCGACGCAATTGCTCCAGCCGCGCATTGGCCAGCAGGCCGATGTCGCTGTCGTGCAGGCGCTCCAGCAGGCCGTCCTGCACCACCCGGTTCTCGACGATATGGCCGAGCACCTGGGCATGCACACTGGCCGCCGAAAAGTGAATCTGCCCGGTGCCGCTGCCATCCCACACATGCATGTCGGAGTACGGCGTGGCGCGCCGCTGGGCAATGCCGTCCCAGGCGCCAAGGCGCTCGAGGATGCGCTGGCTGGCCGCCGATAGCGCGCTGACACGCGGCTCGAACGGGGCCTGGGCATCGAAGGGTACAACCGTCAGCGGGCCACCATCGAGCAACAAAATTTGCAGGCCACTGTGGCGCAACGCCAAGGCCAGGGCGCTGCCGACCATACCGGCACCGACAATCAACAGATCTGCGCGCATTTCCATGCCTTACGCCTGCCTCGCTTGCGGCTTGAGCCGCACGTATAGGGTTTTATCGACCCGCGCCACCAACTCGCCGGCGCCATCGCGGATATCGACCTGCAAACGCGGCAGGCATTTCTTGCCGGTGGCGGCCTGCTGGCGAATTTCGTCCAGCAGCGCATCATCGACGTGGAGTTCGGCATACACCGGGCCTTTGCCCGGCGAGATGAAATCGATGCTGGCGGCCTTGTCCCAGACGATGTAGTCACGCCCCAACTGCTCGATCAGCAGCAGCATGTAGAACGGGTCGACCATGGCATACAGGCTGCCACCGAACTGGGTACCGACGTAATTGCGGTTCCAGCGGGTCAGCTTCATCGCCACCTTGACGCTACGCAGGTCCGGGCTGATGTGCTGCACACGGATACCGGCACCCAGGTAAGGTGGGTAGAGGTTCAGCATCCAGCGAAGCATGCGCGCCCGGCGCGCCAGTTTACGCGGGTTGCTCATGCCTGGCCCCGCGGATCAGGGCGGGTGCCCAGGCCCATGGCCTGGCGGGCGAACCAGCTTTTTGCCGGTGGCAACAGGTCGAGCCCGAGCAGGCCAAGGTTGCGCCCGGCCGTCAGCAACGGCTGATTGCTGCCGAACAGACGGGTGACCTGGTCGGAGAAGCCGATGGTCATCGCCTGGTCCAGGCGCTGGCGCTGGTGATAGGCCTGCAACGTGGTCAGGTCGCCAGGCTGCTGTGGACCCGCCAGCAGTGCTTCGGCCAGGGCCTGCACGTCACGCAGCGACAGATTGAAACCCTGGCCCGCGATGGGGTGCAGGCTGTGTGCTGCGTTGCCCAGCACCACCAGGTGCGGCCGCACCTGCTCCTGGGCCTCGATCAAGGACAGCGGGTAGAGGTGCCGTACACCCACCTGGCGCAGCGCGCCCAGGCGGTAGCCGAACACACCCTGCAGTTCGCGCAGGAAACTGCGCTCGTCGATGTCGGCCAGGCGCCGCGCATCCATGCCCTGGCGGGTCCACACCAATGCGCAGCGGTTTTCCGGCAACGGCAGCAAGGCCATGGGGCCCTCCTCGGTGAAGCGCTCGAAAGCCTGGCCGCCGTGGGCCTCACCCGGGGTAATGTTGGCGATCAACGCGCTCTGCTGGTAAGGCGTGTGCCGCACATGGATTCCCAACTGCTCGCGCAGGCCAGAGCGACCACCATCGGCCAGCACCGCCAGGTCACATTCCAGCTGAGTGTCGTCGTTCAGCCCCAGCCGGTAGCCGCGTTCGATGGCCTGCATCGAGGTCACTTCCGCCGGGCAGCGCCAGCTCACCACCTCGCTGTCCAGCCCTTGCCACAGGCACTGGCCGAGCCAGGCGTTTTCCACCACGTAACCCAGCGCCGGTACGCCCTCTTCCAGGGCATCCAGGCGGGTGGCGCCAAAGCGACCACGGTCGGACACGTGAATCTGGCGAATAGGCTCGGCGCGGCGGCCGATGGCCTGCCACAGGCCCAGTTGCTGATAAATCTGCTGGGTGCCGAATGACAACGCCGACGAGCGCGCATCGTAGCTGGGTTGGTAGTTGTCGCCGGGGGCGAACGGCTCGATCAGCAGGATCTTCCAGCCGCGCGCCTTGGCGCCGGCCTGCAGGGCCAAAGCCAGGCTTGCGCCAACCAGGCCACCGCCGATGATCGCCAGGTTTACCCGGCTCATGCCACGGCCTTGCGGGCAGCCTGCATCAGCGCCTCGATCTCGGCGACCGTACGCGGCACACCCGAAGTCAGGATTTCACAACCTTGCCTGGTCACTACCACGTCGTCCTCGATCCTTACCCCAATGCCGCGCCACTTTTTGGCCACGGCCTGATTGTCGGCGCCAATGTAGATACCCGGCTCCACGGTCAGCGCCATGCCGGGTTCCAGCACCCGCCACTCGCCGCCCACCTTGTACTCGCCCACGTCGTGCACATCCATGCCCAGCCAATGCCCGGCGCGGTGCATGTAGAAGGCGCGATACGCTTCGCTGTCGATCAGCGCCTGCACATCCCCTTCAAGCAAGCCCAGCTCCACCAGGCCCGCAGTGATGACCCGCACGGTCGCCTCATGGGCGTGGTTCCAGTGCTTGCCGGGGGCTATTTCGGCAAACGCCGCCGCCTGCGCCTTGAGCACCAGCTCGTAGATGGCCTTCTGCTCGGGCGAAAACCGCCCACTGACCGGGAAGGTGCGGGTGATGTCGCTGGCATAGCAGTCGATTTCGCAGCCGGCGTCGATCAGCACCAGGTCGCCGTCCTTGAGCGGCGCATCGTTCTGTTGGTAGTGCAGGATGCAGCCGTTGCGCCCGGCCGCAACGATCGAGCCGTAGGCCGGCATCTTCGCCCCGCCCTTGCGGAATTCGTAGTCCAGCTCGGCTTCCAGGCTGTACTCGTGCAGCCCGGCGCGGCAGGCCTGCATGGCCCGCACGTGGGCTCGCGCAGAAATGTCTGCGGCAGCACGCATCACCTTCACTTCCGCCGCCGATTTATACAGGCGCATATCGTGCAGCAGATGATCCAGCGCAACGAACTCGTTTGGTGGCTGGGCGCCCAGGCGTGCCTTGGAGCGGATCACGTTGATCCAGTCCATCAGCCGGCGATCGAACTCCGGGTTGCTGCCCATGGCGCTGTAGACCCGCTCGCGGCCTTCGATCAGGCCAGGCAGGATCTCGTCGATATCCGTGATGGGGAAGGCATCGTCGGCGCCGAAATCACGCACCGCCCCTTCCTGGCCGGCCCGCAGGCCGTCCCACAGCTCGCGCTCAGGGTTGCGTTCACGGCAGAACAGCACGTACTCGCCATGCTCGCGCCCTGGAATCAAAGCAATCACCGCCTCGGGCTCCGGGAAGCCGCTGAGGTACTGGAAGTCGCTGTCCTGGCGGTACACGTGTTCGACGTCGCGGTTGCGGATGGCAACCGCGGCGGCGGGCAGAATAGCGATGCTGTTGGGGACCATCTGCGCCATCAGCGCCTTGCGCCGACGGGCATATTCGGCCTTGGGAATGTGGCTCATGGGCAGACTACCCCTGGTTGATCAGTGCAGCGACGGCTTGGGCGCGGGTGCGGCCGGCTTGGCCAGTTCGGAGAACAGCAGCAGGGGCGCCACGCGCAGGTATTCCATGACTTCCATGTAGTCGCTCTCGCCGTCCTCGGATTCTTCGAGCGCTTCCTGGACCTGCGAAATGGCCACCAGGTCCTGCAGCACTTCCTTGGCCTCGTCGGACAAGTCCTTACCGCCAGCGTTCAGGCCGAAACCGGTCACGAAGCCTTGGCACCACTGGCCCAGCGCGGTGGCGCGGTCGCTCAGTGCAGCATCATCGGTAGGCAGCAGCAGGACGATCGCCATGTCGTCGCTGGTCAGCTCGCCCTTGACCATTTCCTGCAAGCCGATCAAGGCATTGCGGACACTGTCACCAGGCTCGGTTTCCAGCAGTTGGGCGGCATCGGCCAACCAGGCATCGGCATCGAAGCCGGCGCCGGCGCAGCTGCGGCCAATCAGCAGGCCGTGCAGTTCGGCCGGGGTGACGGGATGACCATTGCTCGAGAGCAGCATGGCGAAGGCGTTGTAGGGCGATTGAGTATTGGGCATGGGCAGCTAGGCGCCAGACGGCGCAATGTCTAGAATGAAGACCTTGTATCCTAGCACCGGCAGGCGCGCCAAGACCATCTGCACTGGCCGTTGCCGCCCAGGGGGAGGCATCATCGCCAGGTGACTCAACGACGGAGCGAATCGAGTGCAACCCACGCAAGAGAACGACCTGCAGGCACTGATGAGCCGATTCGAGTTGCTGATCGAACGCGTCGAGCAACTAAAACGGCAAAATGCACTCCTAGTAGCTCAGGAAAAGTCCTGGCGCGAAGAGCGCGCCCACCTCATCGAAAAGAACGAGATCGCCAAGCGCAAAGTCGAGTCGATGATTTTACGCCTCAAGGCTCTGGAGCAAGACTCATGAGTTCAAGCAATAGCGTCACCGTGCAGATCCTCGACAAGGAATACTCGATCATCTGCCCGCCGGAAGAGCGCAACAACCTGGTCAGCGCTGCGCGCTACCTGGACGGCAAGATGCGCGAGATCCGCAGCAGCGGCAAGGTGATCGGTGCCGACCGCATCGCGGTCATGGCAGCATTGAACATTACCCACGAAATGCTGCACCGCCAGGAAGATCGCAACGATGCACCGGTCAGCGGCACAAACCGCGAACAGGTGCGCGACCTGCTGGATCGGGTAGATAAGGCTTTGTCCGACGACACGGATACCAAAATCGGCTGAGATTGGTATACTGGCGCCACTCCCTGGGGGATGCGCCAGTCGGTTATGTCCCTGAGCCGATACGCACAACCACGGGGGTTGCACGCTGGGGCCGGTGTGCATGTCCGCCCGACGGAAAGCCTTAACGCCCCCTGCAATCTCCACCTTGAACTTTCGGGTTCAAGGGCTACACCGATAGCGGTCTTATCGGGGAGCCTGAATTTTCTTGCCCGCCCTCCCCGGCGGGCAATTCGTTTTGGCCGACTTTATTCAAGCTTTGTACGAATAGTCACCGCGCAGGCACTTTTCGTATAAGGCAGCACATCTGGGACCGCCTGTGCCATGACCGAAACCGTGCCGCTCACCCGCCCCCAGCTACGTCGCCTGCTTCGCAATGCCCGCCGCGCCCTTACCCCTGCGCAGCAACGCCAGGCCACCCTCGGCCTGTACCGCCAACTGGCGCAACACCCCTTGTTCCGCCGCGCCCGCCACATCGCCCTGTACCTGCCCAACGACGGTGAAATCGACCCTCGCCTGCTGATGCGCGAAGCCCAGCGTCGCGGCAAGCGCACCTACCTGCCGGTGCTGCACGCCTGGCCGCGCACGCGCATGGTGTTCCAGCTTTTTGAGCAGGGTGAGAAACTCAAGCCCAATCGCTTTCGTATTCCAGAGCCGATAATCGATCGCAAACGCCAACGGCCAATCTGGGCGCTGGATCTGATTCTGCTACCGCTGGTCGGTTTTGACGAAGTGGGCGGACGCCTGGGAATGGGCGGTGGCTTCTATGATCGCAGCCTGGCCTACCAGGCGCGTCGGCAAACCTGGAAAAAACCGTTGCTGCTGGGGCTGGCGCATGAATGCCAGAAGGTCGAGCGGCTGGCGCAGGCCAGTTGGGACGTACCGCTGCAGGGTACGGTCTCTGACCGTGGCTGGTACCTGGCGCCACGTTGAGCGGCGCCAGCGGGGATATCAACGTTGTGGCTGGCCGGCGTCGACCGGCATCTGATAGGCGCTGTCCAGCTTGCGCTCCCAGAACCCTTGCGCATAACCGGTAGTGACCACACCCAGGCCAAAAATGAACACCAGGATCCACAGTAGATCCGGCTTTTTACGTTGATTCATCGAAGATTGCCCCCCAGGCAAACTGTTCTGTACTCGGCGATATTCTGGGTACCGCCGGTGCACGCGCTTTAAACGGTGCGCATTTTCCGACAACATGCGTCCGCACGCAAACCTTGACGCCAACCGACTGTCGGTTTCGTGCAACAGGTTATTTCAAACCTTTTCAGGAGCAGCATTCATGGCTTACTGGCTGATGAAATCCGAGCCCGACGAGCTCTCCATAGAAGCCCTCGCACGCTTGGGTGAAGCGCGCTGGGACGGCGTGCGTAACTATCAGGCGCGTAATTTTCTGCGGGCCATGAGCGTGGGTGACGAATTTTTCTTCTACCACTCCAGCTGCCCACAACCCGGCATCGCCGGCATTGCCAGAATCACCCGCGCGGCCTACCCGGACCCTACCGCGCTGGACCCGGAAAGCCATTATCACGATGCCAAGGCCACCACCGACAAGAACCCGTGGAGCGCAGTGGATGTGGCCCACGTACAAACCTTCCCAAGGGTGCTGGAGCTGGGATGGCTGAAACAGCAGGCCGGGCTGGTCGAGTTGCCGCTGGTGCAAAAAGGCAGCCGCCTGTCGGTCATGCCGGTAACGCCCGAGCAGTGGGCGGTGATTGTCGCGTTGCGCTGAATGCGCAGCTAAGGTCAAGGGCTTGACCAATATCAACACGCCACACATGGCCGCAAGGCATGATGGACCGTGCATGACCGCAAGGATGCAGAACGATGAACCGATACGCCCCTAGAATCTTCGCCACTGCACTGATCGCACTGCTCGTTGCAGCCGGCGGGCTGGGGTACTGGAAGTCGCTCCACGACCAGTTGCCCGAAGGCCTGAGCATGGGCAACGGCCGCCTTGAAGCCACCGAAGTGCAGATCGCCAGCAAGGTCCCCGGTCGCCTGGCCGAGGTACTGGTCGATGAAGGCGACAACGTTACCCAAGGCCAGCTACTGGCACGCATCGACACCCGCACCATGGAAGCCCAGCGCAGCCAGGCCGAAGCCGAAGTGCTGCGCGCCCGGGAAAACTACGCCGCCGCCCAGGCCAGCGTGCAACTGCGCCAGAGCGAACTGCTGCTGGCCAGCCAGGAGCTCAAGCGCGTGCGCGAAATTTTCCAGCGCAAGTACGCCAGCCAGCAGTTGCTCGACCAACAGCAGGCGCGCTTTGACACAGCCAGCGCAGCAGTGGTCGCTGCCCGCGCCCAACTGGCAGCGATCAAGGCTGCAATCGGCGCCGCCGAAGCTCAAGTGGCACAGCTCACCAGCGAAATCGACGACAGCAGCCTGCGAGCGCCCATCAACGGCATCATCCAGCTGCGCCTGGCCGAACCCGGTGAAGTGCTGGGTGCCGGCGGCCGCGTCCTGATGCTGATCGACCCCAGCGACCAATACATGAACCTGTACCTGCCGGCGTCCACCAGCGGCCGGCTGACCGTAGGCGATCAGGCGCGCATCGTGCTCGACGCCCTGCCCGAGCGCGCGCTGCCGGCCAAGGTGGCCTTTGTCGCAGCCAAGGCCCAGTTCACCCCCAAACAGGTCGAAACCCGCGACGAACGGCAAAAGCTGGTGTTCCGGGTCAAACTGCGCCTGAGCGACCCGGGCGCCGTGCCGCAAGCCAAACCAGGCATGCCAGGCGCCGGCTATGTCCGCACGGCTGAAGTGGACTGGCCGGCCAACTTGCAATGAACGCCCCGGCACTGCTGGCCGAAGGCATCAGCCACCGTTACGGCGACCTGGTAGCCCTGCACCCGCTAGGCTTCAGCCTGCCTGTGGGCACCCGCTGCGCGCTGATCGGCCCCGACGGGGCAGGCAAATCAACCCTGTTGGGGCTGATCGCCGGCGTAAAACGCCTGCAACAGGGGGAGCTGCAGGTGCTGGGCGGCTCGATCCGCCAACGCCGCCATCGCACGGCGCTATACCCCAAAGTAGCGTTCATGCCGCAGGGGCTGGGCAACAACCTGTACCCGGAACTGTCGATCAGCGAGAACATCCGCTTTTTCGCCACCCTGTTCGGGCTGGGCCGCCGCGAGTGTGAGCAGCGCATGGCCAATCTGTTGCAGGCCACCGACCTGCAGCGCTTTGCCCAGCGCCCGGCCGGCAAGCTGTCGGGTGGCATGAAGCAGAAGCTGGGTCTTTGCTGCGCGCTGATCCACGAGCCAGACCTGCTTATCCTGGACGAGCCGACCACCGGCGTCGACCCACTGTCGCGGCGGCGCTTCTGGGAGCTGGTTGAGCAGGTTCGCGTACAACGCCCGCAACTGACCCTGCTGGTGGCTACCGCCTACATGGAAGAAGCCGAACAGTTCGAGCATTGCCTGATGCTCGATGGCGGCCGGCTGCTGGCCGCCGGCCCTAGCCACGAACTGGCTGCGGTAACCCCCAGCGGAAAGCTGGATGACGCCTTTACCCACTACCAGGGCGCTGGCAAGACGCAGCATCAACCACTGGCAATCCCGCCGCGCCAAGCCACGGACGGCCCGGTCGCCATCGAGGCACACGACCTGACCCTGCGCTTTGGCGACTTCACAGCGGTGAACAAGGTCAGTTTCGCCATTGGCCGTGGGGAGATCTTCGGCTTCCTGGGTTCCAACGGTTGCGGCAAGACCACCACCATGAAAGTGCTCACTGGCCTGATGCCGGCCAGCGAAGGCAGCGCCAGCCTGCTGGGTCGCCCGGTGGACGCCAGCGACCTGGCCACACGCAAGCGGGTCGGTTTCATGTCGCAGAGTTTCTCTCTGTATGGCGAGCTCAGCACCCGGCAGAACCTGGCCCTGCATGCCCGCTTGTTCGACTTGCCCAAAGCCGAGAGCGCCCAGCGCATCGATGAGCTGATCGAGCGCTTCGAGCTCGCCACTATCGCCGACCAACCGTCTGGCGCCCTGCCCCTTGGTTTGCGCCAGCGTCTGTCGCTGGCAGTGGCGGTTCTGCATCGCCCGGAAGTGTTGATCCTCGACGAACCGACCTCCGGCGTCGACCCGGCCGCCCGCGACGACTTCTGGCGCCTGCTGGTAGAACTGTCCCGCGAGCAAGGCGTGACCATTTTCCTCTCCACCCACTTCATGAACGAAGCCCAGCGCTGCGATCGTATTTCGCTGATGCACGCCGGGCGAGTGCTGGCCTGCGACACACCCGATGCCCTGCAGCATCAGTACCAGGGCGCCACGCTGGAGGACGCGTTCGTCCGCTGCCTGGAGCAGGCCCAGGAGCTGGCGCCAGCCGCCACCGACAGCAGCGTGCTGGAACAGGCGTCCACCCCCACCCTGCCGCTACGCCAGGGATTCAGCCTACGCCGCCTGCTGGCAGTGGCCGGCCGTGAGGGCAAGGAGCTGCTGCGCGACAAGGTGCGCCTGGCCTTCGCCTTACTGGGTGCAATGTTCATGATGGTGATCTTCGGCTACGGCATTTCACTGGATGTGGAAAACCTCGCCTTCGCCGTGCACGATCAGGACCAGAGCCCGCAAAGTCGCGCCTACCTCGAAGCCTTCCGTGGTTCACGCTACTTCGCCGAACAGGCACCCATCCGCGATAGCAGCGAGCTGCACCAGCGCCTGCAACGCTCGGAAATCAAACTGGCACTGGAGATTCCGCCCGGTTTTGGCCGCGACCTGTACGCAGGGCGCCAGCCGGTGGTGGCTGCCTGGCTCGACGGTGGCATGCCGTTCCGCGCAGAAACCAGCCGCAACTACGTGGAAGCCGTGCACCAGGCCAACCTGGAGCAACTGGCACAGGCCAGCCCGCAACCGCAGCCACGCCAGGACCCGGTGCGCCTGGAAACGCGTTTCCGCTACAACCAGGATGTGGTCAGCGTGAACGCCATCGGTCCGGGCGTGATGGCACTGATACTGGCCTTCATACCGGCCATGCTCACTGCACTGGGCATCGTGCGCGAGAAGGAACTCGGCTCCATCACCAACTTCTACGCCACACCCCTCACCCGCCTGGAATTCCTGCTTGGCAAGCAGATGCCCTACCTGGCTGTGAGCCTGGTCAACCTGGCGCTGCTCGTCGCGATGAACTGCTGGCTGTTCGCCGTACCGCTCAAGGGCAGCGTACTGGCCCTGGCGTGTGGCGGCGTGGCCTACCTGCTGGCAACCACCAGCCTGGGCCTGCTGATTTCGGCATTCACCCGCACCCAGATCGCCGCCATTCTCGGCACCATGATCATTACCAGCCTGCCGACCATCCAGTTTTCCGGGCTGATCGTGCCACGCTCGTCGCTAGACGGCGCAGCAGCGGTGATGGGCCAGTTGTTCCCGGCGGGCTACTTCCTCGACATCGCAGTCGGCACCTTCACCAAGGCGTTAGGCCTGCGCGAGTTGTGGCCGCAGTGCCTGATCCTGCTGAGCTTCTTTGCCGCATTCACCGGCCTGAGCCTGGCAATGCTGAAGAAGCAGGAGGCCTGACATGTCGCGCCTGAACCACACCTTGCGCCTGGGCCTGAAAGAACTGACCAGCCTGCGCCATGACAGCGTACTGCTGCTGTTCCTGCTATATGCCTTCAGCGTGGCGATCTACATGCCGGCAGCCGGCTCGGTGATCGGCGTACACAACGCCAGCGTGGCGGTGGTGGATGAAGACCATAGCCTGCTCTCGCGCAAGCTCAGCGAAGCCCTGCAACCCCCCGAGTTCCAGCCAGCCGTGCCGCTGCCCCCGCAGCGCCTGGACCAGGCCATGGACAGCGGCCAGTACACCTTCGTCATCAACGTACCGGTGAACTTCCAGAGCGACCTGCTGGCCGGGCGCTCGCCGGAGCTGCAGATCAACGTCGACGCCACGGCCATGAGCCAGGCATTCATGGGCGCCGGCTACATCGGCCGCATCTTCGAGCGTGAGCTGCTCGACTACAGCCAGCGTGGCAACGTGCAAAGCCCGGTGCTGATCAACCCCAAGGCGCTGTTCAACCCCAACCTGGAGGGGGGCTGGTTTCTGGCAGTGATCCAGATCGTCAACAACATCACCATCCTGGCGATCATCCTCACCGGCACCGCGCTGCTGCGCGAGCGTGAGCACGGCACCCTCGACCACCTGCTGGTGCTGCCGTTGACCGCGCTGGAGATCATGCTGGCCAAGATCGGCAGCAACGCGCTGGTGGTGGTGATCTGCACCTGGATTTCGTTGGTGGTAGTAGTCAAAGGCGCACTGGGCGTGCCGCTGTCTGGCTCGATGGGGCTGTTCCTGGCTGTGACCGCGCTGTACCTGTTCGCCAGTACTGCGCTGGGCATTTTCCTCGCCACCCTGGCGCGCTCGACGCCGCAGTTCGGCCTGCTGGCGATCCCGGTGATCATCCCGATGCTGTTGCTGTCCGGCGGCAGCACACCACTGGACAGCATGCCGCAGTGGCTGCAGTGGGTGATGCAAGGGTCACCATCGACGCACTTTGTCAGCCTGAGTGCCGCAATCCTGTTCCGGGATGCCGGGTGGACGGTGGTATGGCCGGATATCCTGGCGCTGACGCTGATCGGCCTGGTGTTCTTCAGCGTGGCCCTCGCGCGGTTCCGCCGTACCCTGGCGTCCTGAGCAAGGACGAGGGCCTGCACAATCCCCACGGGGCCGGACTGGCAACTATCAGCGGTTATTGCACAATCAGGTTGTTGAACAGCAGGTCCTCAACGATCGGCTTGCCCTCTTCCGCCTCCAGCACCTGCTGCACCTGTTTCAGCGCCTCTTGGCGAAGATGCTCCTTGGCCTCGACGTTGCTCATGCTGTCCACCGTCTGCTGGGTGAACAATGCCACCAGCTGGTTACGGATCAGCGGTTCGTGGTGTTTCACCGTCTTGGCCGCTTCGTCACCCGTCACGCGCAGGGCCACGTCAGCCTTGTACACGCGCAGCCGCGGGCTGCCGTCGAGCGCATAGTTGCCAACAAAGGGCGGGCTCAGGCTGATGTAGGCGACCTTGGGCGCCCCTTCCTTGGCTTCTTCGGCCATGGCCGCAGCCGGCAGCAGCAGCGCCAGCACCATCAAGATCCACGCTTTCACGAATTCGCTCCTCAATACAATTGGCGCCAGCTTACCCAGCACACCGCTCAAACCCAAGCCCGGGCTTATGCCGGCCCATCAGGGCGGGCCATGCTCGTTGACCTGCCAAGCGGCCCTCCTACACTTATCGGCCACTACCCGCAAAGGAATAGCCCCGATGAAAGCTGTGTTGTGCAAAACCCTGGGTCCAGCGCGCAACCTGGTGCTGGAAGAGGTGGCCAGCCCACTGCCGAAGAAAAACGAGATCCTGCTGGACGTGCAGGCCGCTGGGGTCAACTTCCCCGACACCCTGATCATCGAAGGCAAGTACCAGTTCCAGCCACCGCTGCCGTTCTCTCCAGGTGGCGAGGCAGCGGGCGTGGTGGCCGCCATCGGTGAAAAGGCCGGCGCGTTCCAGGTAGGCGACCGGGTCATGGCGCTCACCGGCTGGGGTGCGTTCGCCGAGCAAGTGGCGGTGCCGTTCTATAACGTTCTGCCGATCCCGGCGAGCATGGACTTCACCACCGCTGCGGCCTTCGGCATGACCTACGGCACCTCGATGCACGCCCTTCGCCAGCGCGGCCAGTTGCAAGCAGGCGAGACCCTGTTGGTACTGGGCGCTTCCGGTGGGGTCGGCCTGGCGGCGGTGGAGATCGGCAAGGCCATGGGCGCGCGGGTGATCGCGGCGGCCAGCAGTGCCGAGAAACTGGCCGTGGCCAAGGCTGCCGGGGCGGATGAGCTGATCGATTACAGCCAGGCCAACCTGCGCGAAGAAATCAAACGTCTGACCGGCGGCCAGGGCGTGGACGTGATCTACGACCCGGTCGGTGGCGAACTGTTCGAACAGGCGGTGCGCGGGTTGGCCTGGAATGGCAGGCTGCTGGTGGTGGGTTTTGCCAGCGGCAGCATTCCACAGCTGGCGGCCAACCTGGTGCTGCTCAAGGGCGCGGCGGTACTGGGCGTGTTCTGGGGGGCATTTGCCCAGCGCCAGCCGGAGGACAATGCCGCCAACTTCCGCCAGCTGTTTGCCTGGCATGCCGAGGGCAAGTTGAAGCCGCTGGTGTCGCAGACTTATCCACTGGCAGAAGCCGGGGCTGCTATCGAGAAGCTGGGGCAACGGCAGGCTGTGGGTAAGTTGGTGGTGCTGGCCAGGTAAGGCAGTAGCGGCCTCTTCGCGGGTGAACACGCTCCTACAGGTAGGGAATATTGGACTGTAGGAGCGGGTTTACCCGCGAATACGGGGGTGGCGACAACGGGGAACGGCGGGTGGAGATTGGCCGGCAGGCCCGGCCCTTTCGCGGGTAAACCCGCGCCTACAGGTGACAGCGCAGGGTTTGCCGGCGAAGAGGCCGGAACAGGTTGCTCACACTTCGCGCAGATTGTGGCAACGCCTGAATCGCGCCTCCAGATTGCGATCGGGCATCTGGTGACTACGCAATGCATTCAAGGTCTGCTCGACATAGTCGCGCGTGGTGCCATAACGCCCCTTGGCACTGGCCAGGATCTGGCTGAGCAAGGTATCCGGCAAGTTGCCGGCATAGCACGGCAAATGCCGCTCCAGCACAAAGCCCAAGGCCTGCACCTTGCTACCATCGCCCAGGCGGCAGTGGAGCCAGTGCGGCCGGTAGGCCGGATACGGCATCTCGCGTTGCCACAGGGCCATCAGTGAGTCGTCCAGATTGCGCTCATCCAGCCGGTAGGCAAAACCGCTGCAGGAACCACCGCGGTCCAGGCCAAACACCAGGCCGGGGGTTTCCGGGGTGCCGCGATGTTCATGCGACCACAGGTACAAGCCACGGTGATAACCATGTACCCGCGCGCGCTGGCGCTCCACCGAATTGCACTCCGGACGCCAGATCAACGAGCCATAGGCAAACAGCCACACCGGGCCACCCTGATGCCTGGACATGGTTGTCTTCATGGAGCTGAACAACTGTTCGCGAGTATGTTGCTGACCGAAATCGAGAGCTGGAGGGTATGAAACTTCCCAAGACATACGTTCAAGAGCCGACATAAGCTGCCGCCATTAATCCTTTGAACTACGGAGGTAGCGAGATTCGATTACGCTGCGCCGCCAGGCCGCTGTACCAAGGGCGCTTGCAGTAACCATAGGCCAGAATTGCAGGAATACTCAAGCCCTTGAACACGCGTTTCGTGCACGGCTCCGACGACTGGGAAGTACTGTTTCAGCAACGGTGAAAGTTATTGGCGAAGGCGGTAATAATTACCGCCTTATACCCATACTTTCAAACTTTGGTTATTAACCGCGCGGCGCGTAGGCGAACACATCGGCACGCATGCGGTGCGCATCCATACCGGCTTCGACCAAAGCGTCGAGTGTGGCGTAGATCATGTTCGGTGAGCCGCTGGCATACACATGCACGCTATTGAGGTCGGCAATGTCTTCGCAGACCGCTTCATGCAGCATGCCGCAACGGCCTTCCCAACCGCACAGGTCGCTGACCACTTGATGCAGGAACAGGTTGGGCAGGCGCTGCCATTCGTCCCAGTGCTCGATCTGGTAGAAGTCCTCAGGCCGGCGCACACCCCAGTACAGGTGAACCGGGTGCTTGAAGCCCTGGGCCCGGCAGTGCTCGACCAGGCTGTGCATCTGGCCCATGCCGGTGCCGGCGGCAATCAGCACCAGAGGCCCGTCGGGCAGTTCGGCCAGATGGGTATCGCCAAACGGCATTTCGATGCGTGCCAGGCCATCTCGCCTGATCTGGTCGATCAGTTGCACCGCACTAGGCTCACGCGCCAGCACGTGCAATTCCAGTTCACGCCCGGCATGCGGCGCGGATGCCAGCGAGAAGGCCGCCTGCTTGCCGCCCTCACGTTCGATCATCAGGTATTGCCCTGCGTGGTAGCGCAGTGGCTTGCCGGCAGGCGCACGCAGGCGCACCCGCCAGACGTCGCCACCGACGTCGACGCACTCACTGACGCTGCACGCCAGCTTGCGCACTGGCAGCTCGCCCAAGGCAAGCACACCGTCCCAGAGCAACACGCAGTCCTCCAGCGGTTCGGCAATGCAGGTGAACAACTCGCCATGGTCGCGGACTTCGCCATCCTGGCGAACCCGGCCTTCAACCAACAATGCGGCGCAAACATGGCAATTGCCATTGCGGCAGCTGTTTGGGCAGTCATAGCCCAGCCGCCGTGCTCCATCCAGGATCCGTTCCCCGGGTTCAAGCGCCAGCACCGCCCCGGACGGCTGCAACGTTACCTGCATCAATCTATTCCCAACTGATCCCACAGCTCATCGATACGGCGGGTGACGGCCTCATCCTTGACGATGACCCGGCCCCATTCGCGTGTAGTCTCGCCCGGCCACTTGTGAGTAGCGTCCAGGCCCATCTTCGAACCCAGCCCCGATACCGGTGACGCAAAGTCCAGGTAGTCGATCGGGGTGTTGTCAATCATTACCGTATCACGCTTGGGGTCCATGCGCGTGGTAATGGCCCAGATCACATCGTTCCAGTCACGAGCGTTGATATCGTCATCGGTGACAATAACGAACTTGGTGTACATGAACTGTCGCAGGAACGACCACACACCCAGCATTACGCGCTTGGCGTGGCCTGGGTACTGTTTCTTCATGGTCACCACCGCCATGCGGTACGAGCAGCCTTCCGGCGGCAGGTAGAAGTCAGTGATTTCCGGGAACTGCTTCTGCAGGATCGGCACGAAGACTTCGTTCAGCGCCACGCCGAGAATGGCCGGCTCATCTGGCGGCCGGCCGGTGTAGGTACTGTGGTAGATCGGTTTTTGCCGGTGGGTGATGCGCTCGACGGTGAACACCGGGAAACTGTCCACTTCGTTGTAGTAGCCCGTGTGGTCGCCGTACGGGCCTTCCGGGGCCATTTCGCCCGGGTGGATCACCCCTTCCAGGATGATCTCGGCGGTTGCCGGTACCTGCAGGTTGCTGCCGCGGCACTTGACCAGCTCGGTGCGGTTGCCTCGCAGCAGGCCGGCGAAGGCGTACTCGGAGAGGGTGTCCGGTACCGGGGTCACGGCGCCGAGAATGGTCGCTGGGTCAGCGCCCAGCGCCACGGCGACCGGAAACGGCTGGCCGGGGTTCTTCTCGCACCACTCTCGGTAGTCGAGGGCGCCGCCACGGTGGCTGAGCCAGCGCATGATCACCTTGTTGCGGCCAATCACCTGCTGGCGATAGATGCCCAGGTTCTGACGGTCCTTGTTCGGGCCACGGGTAACGGTGAGGCCCCAGGTAATCAGCGGCGCCACGTCGCCAGGCCAGCAGTGCTGAATCGGCAGTGCGCCGAGGTCGACATCGTCACCCTCGACCACCACTTCCTGACACACCGCGTCCTTGACCACTTTTGGCGCCATCGACACGACCTTCTTGAAGATCGGCAGCTTCGACCAGGCGTCCTTCAGGCCCTTGGGCGGCTCGGGCTCCTTGAGGAAGGCCAGCAGCTTGCCGATTTCCCGCAGTTCGCTGACCGACTCGGCGCCCATGCCCATGGCCACCCGCTCCGGGGTACCAAACAGGTTGCCCAGCACGGGGATGTCGAAGCCGGTGGGCTTTTCGAACAGCAATGCCGGGCCCTTGGCGCGCAGGGTGCGGTCGCAGACCTCGGTCATTTCCAGGACGGGGGAGATCGGTACCTGGATGCGCTTGAGCTCACCGCGCTGTTCCAGGCCACGGATGAAGTCGCGCAAGTCGCGATACTGCATGCAGGAGCCTCGTGTTGGCCGTATCGGTCGGGGTGCAGAGTGTAGCGCCGTTCGAGGCCTGTTTGGGGGCAAAAATGCACTGGGGCCACCTTGCGCCCCTTCGCAGGCACGCCCGCCCCCACAAGGATTGTATTTAACCTGTGGGAGCGGGCGTGCCCGCGAAGGGCCGCAAGGCGGCCCCAATTACTGCCTGATCGGGAAGCTTACTTGCGCTTCATCGACAGGAAGAACTCATCGTTGGTCTTGGTCTGCTTGAGCTTGTCGACCAGGAACTCGATGGCAGCGATTTCGTCCATCGGGTGCAGCAGCTTGCGCAGAATCCACATACGCTGCAGTTCGTCGTCAGCGGTCAGCAACTCTTCGCGGCGGGTGCCGGAGCGGTTGATGTTGATGGCCGGGAACACACGCTTCTCGGCGATGCGGCGGTCCAGCGGCAGCTCCATGTTGCCGGTGCCCTTGAACTCTTCGTAGATCACTTCGTCCATCTTCGAGCCAGTTTCAACCAGCGCAGTGGCGATAATGGTCAGCGAACCGCCTTCCTCGATGTTACGCGCAGCACCGAAGAAGCGCTTGGGCTTCTCGAGGGCGTGGGCGTCGACACCACCGGTCAGCACCTTGCCGGAGCTCGGGATCACGGTGTTGTAGGCACGTGCCAGTCGAGTGATCGAGTCCAGCAGGATAACCACATCCTTCTTGTGCTCGACCAGGCGCTTGGCCTTCTCGATCACCATCTCGGCAACCTGCACGTGGCGGGTTGGCGGCTCGTCGAAGGTGGAGGCAACCACTTCGCCACGCACGGTGCGCTGCATTTCGGTCACTTCTTCCGGGCGCTCGTCGATCAGCAGGACGATCAGGTGGCACTCGGGGTTGTTGCGGGTGATGTTGGCCGCAATGTTCTGCAGCATGATCGTCTTACCGGCTTTCGGCGGGGCAACGATCAGGCCGCGCTGGCCTTTGCCGATCGGGGCGCACAGGTCGATGACGCGACCGGTCAAGTCCTCGGTGGAGCCGTTACCGGCTTCCATCTTCAGGCGCTTGTTCGGGAACAGCGGCGTCAGGTTTTCGAACAGGATCTTGTTCTTCGCGTTTTCCGGGCGGTCGAAGTTGATGGTATCGACCTTCAGCAGGGCGAAGTAACGCTCCCCTTCCTTCGGTGGGCGGATCTTGCCGACGATGGTGTCGCCGGTACGCAGGTTGAAACGGCGGATCTGGCTGGGCGAGACATAGATATCGTCTGGGCCGGCCAGGTAGGACGCATCAGCCGAACGCAGGAAACCGAAACCATCCTGGAGAATCTCCAGCACGCCGTCACCCGAGATCTCTTCGCCGCTTTTCGCATGCTTCTTCAGCAGGGCGAAAATCACGTCCTGTTTGCGCGAACGGGCCATGTTTTCGATGCCCATCTGTTCGGCCATTTCCAAAAGATCGGTAATCGGCTTTTGCTTGAGTTCAGTCAGGTTCATAAGGGGAATGACGTAATCATGTAAGAAGGGAGAATTAAGCTTCTGGCTTAATGAGGCCGCGCCGCTGGATGGCGACAGGATCGCGTACTGATTCGAATTAGGGATGCTTCGGCGACGGCATGTAGAGGGCACTGGAAAAGCAGTGCGAGGCCGAATGTAACACTTGCTTTTTTCTGCGTCTAGTGCTCTGAAAAAGAAAAGCCCCGCATTTGCGGGGCCTATTCACATCACAGGTGGGCGTCGAGGAATGCGGCCAACTGCGATTTGGACAGTGCACCAACCTTGGTGGCCTCGACGTTGCCGTTCTTGAACAGCATCAGCGTCGGGATACCACGCACACCGTGCTTGGCCGGGGTTTCCTGGTTCTCGTCGATATTCAGCTTGGCGACGGTCAGTTTGCCCTCGTAGGTGGAAGCGATGTCGTCCAGAACCGGAGCGATCATCTTGCATGGACCGCACCATTCAGCCCAGTAGTCGACCAGTACCGCGCCTTCGGCCTTCAGGACATCGGCTTCGAAGGAGGCGTCGGTGACATGTTTGATCAGATCGCTGCTCATGGATATCTCCAGGGTCGTAAGCAAAAAACGTGGCCCATGATAGCCGCACCCACGCCGGACAGGAAGCCACGGACGATTGAGTGTAACTATAGTTGCGCAAGACGCCGCGAATCGAAACTGTCATATGGCCGTCATAGAATCGAATGGCACATTGCCTTGCATCAAGGCCAGTACAACGGCGGAGTGCCACGCGTTGGCGATAGCCTGCTATCGTGGCACGATTGCCAGGTTAACGACCGAGAACAACCAGATCATGCCGCATACCATCGCGAAGAACCTGTCCCTGATCGCCGCCATTGACCTTGGCTCCAACAGTTTTCACATGGTCGTGGCCAAGGCCCACCATACCGAAATCCGCATCCTTGAGCGGCTCGGCGAGAAGGTTCAGCTGGCCGCCGGCATCAACGAAGAGCGCATGCTCAGTGAAGAGGCAATGGAAAGAGGCCTGGATTGCCTCAAGCGCTTTTCCCAGCTGATCAACGGCATGCCGGCAGGCTCCGTGCGTATCGTCGGTACCAATGCCTTGCGCGAAGCGCGCAACCGTAACGAATTCATCCAACGCGCCGAAGCCATCCTCGGCCACCCGGTGGAGGTCATCTCCGGCCGTGAAGAGGCGCGCCTGATCTACCTGGGCGTGTCACACACCCTGGCCGACACCCCCGGCAAGCGCCTGGTGGCCGACATCGGCGGCGGCAGTACCGAATTCATCATTGGCCAGCGCTTCGAGCCGCTGCTGCGCGAAAGCCTGCAGATGGGTTGCGTAAGCTTTACCCAGCGCTATTTCCGCGACGGCAAGATCACCCCGGCCCGCTATGCCCAGGCCTACACTGCCGCGCGCCTGGAACTGATGAGCATCGAAAATGCCCTGCACCGCCTGACCTGGGATGAGGCGATCGGCTCATCCGGCACCATTCGCGCCATCGGCGCCGCCATCAAGGCCGGCGGCCTGGGCAATGGCGAGGTCAACGCCGAAGGCCTGGCCTGGGTCAAACGCAAACTGTTCAAGCTGGGCGAGGTCGACAAGATCGACTTCGACGGCGTCAAGCCAGACCGCCGCACCATCTTCCCGGCTGGCCTGGCGATTCTCGAAGCGATCTTCGATGCCCTTGAACTGCACCGCATGGACCACTGCGACGGCGCCCTGCGCGAAGGCGTGCTGTTCGATCTGCTCGGCCGCCACCACCACGAAGACGTGCGCGAACGCACCCTGAACTCGCTGATGGAGCGCTATCACGTGGACCAGGGCCAGGCTGCGCGCGTCGAGCGCAAGGCGTTGCACGCATTCGACCAGGTGGCCGATGCTTGGGATCTGAAAGAAGGAAACTGGCGCGATCTACTGGGCTGGGCCGCGAAAGTGCACGAAATCGGGCTGGACATTGCCCATTATCACTACCACAAGCACGGCGCTTATCTGATCGAGCACTCGGACCTGTCGGGCTTTTCTCGGGAAGATCAGCAGATGATGGCCCTGCTGGTGCGCGGGCACCGCCGCAACATCCCCAAGGACCGTTATGCCGAACTGGGTGAGGAAGGGGTCAAGCTGCTGCGCCTGTGCGTGCTGCTGCGCTTTGCCATCCTGTTCCACCACATCCGCGGCACCCAGCAAATGCCAAAAGTAGAACTGCACGGCGGGGACAACAGCCTGGATGTCGCCTTCCCTGAGGGTTGGCTGGAACAGAACCAGCTGACCCAGGCCGACTTCGCCAACGAGGCGGAGTGGCTGGCCCGGGTCGGTTTCGTCCTCAGCGTACGTTGAGGACCGGGTTGCTCAGGCGCTCCAGCAGGGTCGCCTGAACGCTGCGCGGGTTCTGGTTGCCGGTCGGGGTGCTGCGCACGTAGCGCCCGTCTGGCTGCAAGGTCCAGGCGTGGGTATTGTCGGTCAGGTAGCCTTCCAGCTCCTTCTTCACACGCAGCAACAACTTCTTGCCTTCCACCGGGAAGCAAGTCTCGACACGCTTGTCGAGGTTGCGCTCCATCCAGTCGGCGCTGGACAGGTAGATCTGCTCTTCGCCGCCATTGAGGAAGTAGAACACCCGCGTGTGCTCGAGGAAGCGACCAATGATCGAGCGCACCTGGATGTTGTGCGAAACCCCCGGAATGCCAGGGCGCAGGCAGCACATGCCACGCACCACCAAGTCGATTTTCACGCCCGACTGGCTGGCCTTGTACAGCGCCTTGATGACTTTGGCGTCGGTCAGCGAGTTGAACTTGGCGATGATGTGCGCCGGCTTGCCTTCGAGGGCAAACTGGGTTTCCCGCGCGATCATGTCGAGCATGCCCTTTTTCAGGGTGAACGGCGCATGCAGCAGCTTCTTCATGCGCAGGGTCTTGCCCATGCCGATCAACTGGCTGAACAGCTTGCCGACGTCCTCGGTGAGCGCATCGTCAGAGGTCAGCAGGCTGTAGTCGGTGTACAGGCGGGCGTTGCCGGCGTGGTAGTTACCGGTACCCAAGTGCGCATAACGCACGATCTCACCCTGCTCGCGGCGCAGAATCAGCATCATCTTGGCGTGGGTCTTGAACCCGACCACGCCGTAGATCACTACCGCACCGGCCGCTTGCAGGCGGCTGGCCATCTGCAGGTTGGACTCTTCGTCAAAGCGCGCACGCAACTCGATCACCGCAGTGACCTCTTTGCCGTTACGCGCCGCGTCCACCAGGGCGTCGACGATTTCTGAGTTAGCCCCCGAGCGGTACAGGGTCTGGCGCACGGCGAGCACGTGCGGGTCCTTGGCGGCCTGGCGCAGCAGGTCGACCACTGGCGTAAAGGACTCGAACGGGTGCATCAGCAGGATGTCCTGCTTGCTGATCACACTGAATATGTTATCGGCGTTCGCCAGCAGCTTGGGGATCGCCGGGGTGAACGGTGTGTATTGCAGCTCCGGATGGCTGTCCAGGCCGGTGATGCTGAACAGGCGGGTGAGGTTGACCGGGCCATTGACCTGGTACAGCTCGCTTTCGCTCAGGCTGAACTGCTTCAACAGGTAGTCCGACAGGTGTTTCGGGCAGGTGTCGGCCACTTCCAGGCGCACGGCGTCACCGTAGCGGCGCGAGAACAGCTCACCGCGCAGCGCGCGAGCCAGGTCGTCGACCTCTTCAGAGTCCAGCGCCAGGTCGGCGTTACGCGTCAGACGGAACTGGTAGCAGCCCTTCACCTTCATGCCCTGGAACAGGTCGTCGGCGTGCGCGTGGATCATCGACGACAGGAACACGTAGTTTGCGCCCGGGCCGCCCACCTCTTCCGGCACACGAATGACCCGCGGCAGCAGGCGTGGCGCCGGAATGATCGCCAGACCCGAGTCGCGACCGAAGGCATCCACCCCCTCGAGCTCGACTATGAAGTTGAGGCTCTTGTTCACCAGCAGCGGGAACGGGTGAGTCGGGTCAAGGCCAATCGGGGTAATGATCGGGGCAATTTCGTCGCGGAAATAGCGGCGTACCCAGGTCTTGAGCTTGGGTGTCCAGTAACGGCGGCGGATAAAGCGGATCTGGTGCTTTTCCAGCTCAGGCAACAGCACGTCGTTGAGGATCGCGTACTGGCGCTCTACCTCGATGTGCACCAGTTCGCTGATGCGCGCCAGCGCCTGGTGGGGCTGCAGGCCATCGGCTCCGGCCTGTTCACGGGCGAAGTTGATCTGCTTCTTCAGGCCGGCGACGCGAATCTCGAAGAACTCGTCGAGGTTACTGGAGAAGATCAACAGAAACTTGAGGCGTTCCAGCAGCGGGTAGCTCTCATCCAGTGCCTGCTCCAGCACCCGGATATTGAACTGCAGTTGCGAGAGTTCGCGATGAATGTACAGGCTGCTGTCGTCCAGGCCAGGGACGGCGATTGCCGGGGCCGGCGCAGGCACCGGAGCCACAGGCTCGGCCACCTGTTCCGCTTCAGGCTCGGCCGCCGGAGGCAGGTCTGGCGGGGTTTGCACCATCTCTTCTGGGAGCTCCTGAGCATCCTTGATCGCGACAGGGCTTAGCACTTCATTATTCATCTGGCGTTCCTGAGGACGTTAACGCCCTATCATCTATTGAGCGGCAAGATAAGCGCCCATTATGACGCCCGTGTGACACACATGGGCAAGCCGTGGCAAGGCCTCTGGCATTGTCTGCGCTGGAATTGTTCACGTCGAGACACATTTGGACACTTTCACGAACGCGCGCGAAGGGGTAGGCTGCGCGTTCATTTCGCCAGCACCTCAGAAAATGCTTCAACAATTCCTGCAGGATTTCGGCTACTTCGCCCTTTTTCTAGGCACCTTCTTTGAAGGCGAGACCATTCTGGTGCTTGCGGGTTTCCTTGCGTTCCGCGGTTACATGGATATCAATCTGGTGTGCCTGGTGGCCTTCTTCGGCAGCTACGCGGGCGACCAGTTGTGGTACTTCATGGGCCGACGCCACGGGCGCAGGATCCTGGCGCGCAAGCCGCGCTGGCAGGCAATGGGTGACCGCGCGCTGGACCACATCCGCCGCCATCCTGATATCTGGGTGCTGAGCTTCCGCTTTGTCTATGGTTTGCGCACGGTCATGCCGGTGGCCATAGGCCTGTCGGGTTACCCGCCACGCCGCTACCTGCTGCTGAACGGGATTGGCGCGGGCATCTGGGCAGTGGCCCTGGGCGTCGCGGCCTACCACTTCGGCGCCATCCTCGAAGGCTTGCTGGGCAACGTCAAGCGTTACGAGCTATGGGTGCTTGGTGGCCTGGTGGCGCTGGGCGGTCTGCTGTGGCTGCGCCGGCGCTTCCGCGCGTTGCGCGCGGAGCGCAGGGCGGCGAGCCAGGCCCAGCCCCCAGAGGCTGAGCAGGCTGTAGGCCACGAGCAGAAACCAGGCCAGCGGCACGACCACCGCTAAGCCCAAGGCGCCGGCCAGGTACAATGCCGGCGCATTCAGAAATAGCCGCGCCAGCTCAAGGCGTGCAGACCAGGGCCGATTCTCCAGCAACGCGCCCAGCACGAACAAGCCAAACGCCATCAGTGACCAGCCGAGCACCAGCGCGGCAACCGGCACGCGCTCGGCCACGTCCATCAAGTAGCTGCCCAAGGCCACGTAGACCACGAACTGCGCGGCCACATAGGCTTGCTGCGCGCGCCCCAGGGCAATCTCGAACTTGCGAAATAACGCCAGGTCCTGCTTGGCCTGTGGGTAGCGTGCAGCCACATCGGCCGGGCGCCAGCCGGTAGGCATGAACCAGATACGCAGCTTGTCCCACAGGCTGGTGGTGCGCCGGGCGTCATGCCAGAGCTGGGCATAGAACTGCAGGTTGGCCCATAGCGGGTTCCAACTGGCCAGCGGCGTGGTCACCCCGAACACCACCGGCTCAGCCGTGTCCTCCTCCTTGAACGTGCCGAACAGACGGTCCCAGAAAATGAACACACCGCCGTAATTGCGATCCAAGTAAGCAGGGTTTTGCGCATGGTGGACGCGATGATTGGATGGCGTGATCAACACCCACTCAAGCCAGCCAAGTTTGGGGATATGCCGGGTATGCACCCAAAACTGATACAGCAGGTTGAGCGAGGCCACGGTGATGAACACCAGTGGCGGCACGCCCAGCAGCGCCAACGGCAGGTAGAACAGCCACGAGAAAATGAACCCGCTACTGGTCTGGCGCAGCGCCGTGGTGAGGTTGTACTCCTCGCTCTGGTGATGCACAGAGTGCGCAGCCCACAGCACGTTGCGCTCATGCCCCAGGCGGTGCAGCCAGTAGTAACAGAAGTCGTACAGGACAAAGGCCAGCAACCAGACCCACCATGCCTCTGCCGGCAATCGCAGCAGCGCCAGGTGCTCGAAGGCCAGGGCATAGGTGACCAGCCCTACGCCTTTGGTCAGCAGCCCGGTACTGGTCGACAGTGCGCCGGTACTCAGGCTGTTGATCGAATCGGCCAAGGTGAAATTGCGCTGGCCACGCACACGATCGGCGACCAGTTCGACGGCTATCAGCACAAAAAAGAACGGCACGGCCAGCAGTATCAGGTCCATGGGCGCGACCTCAGACGTTATCCACCAAGATTAGGCCGCACCCGCAGGAATCCCTATGGCGACATCTGCCAAACTAGAGGACATTTAGCGCCTCGACACTGGAGTAATGAGCATGACAAAAAAAGTAGCGGTGATTCTTTCCGGCTGTGGCGTGTATGACGGCGCCGAAATCCACGAAAGCGTGATCACCCTGCTGCGCCTCGACCAGCGCGGTGCGCAGGTGCAGTGCTTCGCGCCGAACATCGCACAGATGCATGTAATCAACCATCTGACCGGCGAAGAAATGCCCGAATCGCGCAATGTGCTGGTGGAGTCGGCGCGCATCGCCCGCGGCGAGGTCAAGGATATCCGTGAGGCCAAGGCCGAAGACTTCGATGCGCTGATCGTACCGGGCGGTTTCGGGGCAGCAAAAAATCTGTCCAACTTTGCCGTGGAAGGCGCCAACTGCAGCGTGAACCCAGACGTGCTGGCCTTGGCCGAAGCCTTTGCCGACGCCTGCAAACCCGTTGGCCTGATCTGCATCTCGCCGGCGCTGGCGGCGAAGATCTATGGGCCGGGCGTGGTCTGCACCATCGGGAGCGATGCCGGCACTGCGGCGGCTGTCGAGAAGATGGGCGGCACCCATGAAGAATGCGATGTACACGACATTGTCGAAGACACCCAGCGCAAGCTCGTGACTACCCCGGCGTACATGGAGGCCAAGTCGATCAGCGAGGCGGCGGGCGGAATCTACAAGCTGGTGGACCGAGTGCTGGAGCTGACGCACGAGTAAGCGACTGCGTTGGCTTCTTCGCGGGCATGCCCGCTCCCACAGGTCCTGTAGGAGCGGGTTTACCCGCGAACACCGGCAGAGCCGGTGCCATCCACCGCGCTACGCTGGGCTGTCGCCTACAGGAACCATGTCAGCGCTCAGCTTTTCGAGAGCCGGGCAATGATCCGGTCCAATGCATTGGCAAACGCCTGCTTCTCGCGCTCCCCATAAGCCGCCTGTCCGCCCCCCACCTGGCCCTGCTCACGCAGCTCGGTGAACAGGTTGCGCGCCGCCAGGCGGTCGCCCATGTTGCGCTCGTCGAACTCACGTCCACGCGGGTCCAGTGCGGCTACACCCTTTTTCACCAGGCGGTCAGCCAGCGGTACGTCACTGCAGATCACCAGCTCGCCAGGCACGGCGTGCTCCACAATGTAATCATCGGCCGCATCCATGCCGCTGGGCACCACGATCAGGCGCACGATCGCGAACGCCGGCTTGGCCACAGCCTGCCCCGCCACCATCACCACCTCGAACTTGCGCTTGAGGGCGAACTTGACGATCAGATCCTTGGCCGCCTTGGGGCAGGCATCGGCATCGATCCATACACGCATTGGACACTCTCTACATGAACTCAATGCGCCCATCATGCCTGAAGTGCAGCGAAAGCTGGAGCAGGCCAGCGCTGGAAAAATGGCGCCAAAATTTCATTTACCGCTTATCCGACCCCGCCACTCAGGCTAAACTCGCCACAGCTTCAATGGCCTGCCCGAGCGCGCAATGAACCACCCTCACGAAATCCGCCCTGACCTGGACGAAGGCATCGACCGCAAGGTCCTGGCGACATTGCGTGCGCGCTTCCTGCATCTCAACCAGGGCCGACTGCAGCGAGCAAAGGAGGGCCTGTCAACGCGCCAGCAACAGGTACTGTCGTTGCTGCCGCTGCTGTTTCACGTGAACCACCCGCTATTGCCGGGTTACGTCTCCGGCAGCACACCCGCGGGCGTATCGGCTTACGAGCCAAGCGCCGAGCTGGTGGCAGATGCCCAACGCCTGGCCCGCTCGTTCACCTACAAGGCCCAGCATGGCAACCCGCCACGCCCAATCCACGGCCTGTTCCTGATGGGCAGCCTGGGCTCGCTGGCGCAGGCCGAGCACAGCGACATGGACCTGTGGGTGTGCCATGCACCCGGCTTGCCCGAACAGCTGCTGGGTGAGCTGCGCCGCAAGTGCCAGCTGCTGGAGGTCTGGGCGGCAAGCCTGGGGGCCGAAGCACACTTTTTCCTGATCGATACACAGGGCTTCGCCCAAGGTCAGCGCGATGGCCAGCTCGGCTCCGACGACTGCGGCACCACCCAGCACTACCTGCTGCTGGATGAGTTCTACCGCACCACCCTGTGGCTGGCCGGGCGCACGCCGCTGTGGTGGCTGGTACCTGTGTACGAGGAGCACAACTACTACAGCTACACCCAGACCTTGCTGTCCAAACGCTTCATCCGCAACCAGGACGCCCTAGACCTTGGCAACCTGGCGCACATCCCGCCCGGTGAGTTCGTCGGCGCGGGCCTGTGGCAATTGTTCAAAGGCATCGACTCGCCCTACAAATCGCTGCTCAAACTGCTGCTGACCGAAGCCTACGCCAGCGAACACCCTGCGGTGCGCTGCCTGAGCCTGGACTACAAGCAGGCAGTGTTTGCCAACCAGCTCGACCTCGACGAGCTGGACCCCTACGTGATGGTCTACCGGCGCATCGAACGTTACCTGCTGCAACGCGGCGAACCCGCGCGCCTGGAGCTGGTAAGGCGCAGCCTGTACCTGAAGGTGAACAAGAAGCTCAGCGCCCAAGGCCGCAGCCAAGGCTGGCAACGCCGGCTGCTGCAGCGCCTGGCCGACGAGTGGGGCTGGGACCAGCGCCAGCTGGCCCTGCTGGACAGCCGCAGCCAATGGAAAGTGCAGCAGGTTGCCGTCGAGCGCCGCGAACTGGTGGCCGAGCTTAACCTCAGTTATCGCTTCCTCAGCCAGTTCGCCCGCACCCAGAACGCGAGCAGCCGCGCTGACCAGCGCGACCTCAATGTGTTGGGCCGGCGCCTGTACGCAGCCTTCGAGCGCCGCGCCGGCAAGGTCGAAGTGATCAACCCCGGCATCGCCCCTGACCTCGCCGAAAGCACCCTGACGCTGGTTCAGGCACCCAACCGCAAGGAGCCGGGCAGCTACCACTGGGAGCTGTACAGCGGCAACCTGAACACCCACGAGGTGCAGCACTTCAGCCCGATCAAGCGCTGCCGTGAGCTACTCGAACTGCTGACCTGGGCCCATCGCAACGGGGTCATCGACAACAGCACCCGCCTGGCGCTGCATCCAGGGGTCAGCGACCTCGGGGAATTCGAGCTGTTCAACCTGCTGGGCTGTCTGCGGCAAAGTATCACCCTGCCCTTGCCCACCGTCAGCGAAGTGCGCCTGTTGCAGCCCAGCGTTGCCGATGAGGTGTTGTTGCTGGTCAACGTCGGCGTCGACCCGCTGCGCCACCACCGCGACCTGAACGTTTTGATGACCACAGAGCGCACTGATTCGTTGAGCTACGCTGGCGTACGCGAAAACCTGGTGCTGACCCTGGACCAGGTCACCGTCAACAGCTGGAACGAGGTGCTGGTCCAGCGCTATGACGGCGAACACGCGCTGGTGCGCTGCCTGCGCGACTTCCTCAACAGCCCGGCGCAGCGCGGCCACCGGCCACGGGTGCGAGTACGCTGCTTCTGCCAAAGCCGTGCCCAGCCTATCGGCCAGCGCGTAGAGGAAATTTTCGACACCGCGCAGCTGCTGCGGGATCAAGGGCTACACCACCGCTACCTGTTGCAGGTGGCCCAACACACCCATGTGCTGGAGCTGCTGCCCGAGCATGTCAGCCTGACGACCCTGGCCGAGCATGAGGCGCTACTGGCCTACCTGGGCGAAGAGCGCAGCGCCTACAGCCCGCTGTACCTGGATGCCAATGCGCTGCAGGACCACGACCTGCGCCTGGTGCTGGAGCAAGGCCGACCAGCCTGCATTCAGGTGTTCTACCGCCTGCAGGGCGGCTGGGCCGACGTGTATGTGCTGGATGAATACAACGCATTGTGGCAACAACGCCTGCCGCTGCATGACGAAGCGCATCTGTTGTTGCCACTGCAGCGCTTTCTGCGCTCGGTGGTGATGCGCCGCGATGCACGCCTGCCCCTCGATAGCCTGCGGCCGGCCTCGCTGGATATCCACTTCGCGCAGCTGTTGCCCACCGGCCCAGGCAAGGCACGCAGCATCGAGCCGCGCCTGGCCCCGGCCGAGGGCAGCGACCAGCCTTACTATGAGGTACAGGCGATTATCCAGGCCGGTGTAGCGGGTGTGGCGCATGTGACGCTGTACTGCGACCAGCAGGAGTTTTCCGAGCTGGAACATGGTGAGCAGCTGTATGCGGTGGTGGCCCGGCAGATCATCGGTCAGCGCCGTGGTGCAGCGCAGTACCGGTGCTATATCACCGACCTGGATTTGTCCGAGCTGCTGGATGACCGCCTGGGGGCAACGCAGGTATACCTGAGCTACAAACGGGTGCTGGAGCAGGCTTTGAATGAGGGGCTGGAGCAGGTTTTGGCGGAAGGCGCCTGAACTCGCAGCACAAGATGGAACAGCCTTGTGCTGCAAATGGCCCGCGAAGCGGCCTACTGGCCCTTACAGGTCGTAATCGCCCGCCGCCTCCGGCTGGTATTCCACTTCCAGCAGCTTCAGCTTGAGGGTCTTGCCCCCCGGGGCCGGCCAATCGATCTGTTCGCCCACCGACAGCCCCAGCAAGGCGCAGCCAATCGGCGCCAGAATCGAAACCTTGCCTTCCGGCCCGGCATCCTTGGGGTACACCAGCGTCAGGTGGTAGTCCTTGCCGCTGGCTTCCTCACGGCAGTGCACCCGCGAGTTCATGGTCACCACGCCCGCCGGCACTTCCTCGTGACCGACCACCTGCTCGGCGCGGTCAAGCTCGTCCTGCAGGGCGAGCACACCCGGCGTACTCTCGTCGAGGCTGTCGATCAGACGCTCCAGACGTTGTACGTCCAATCGGGTGAGGATGAGGGAAGGCTTGGTGCTCATGATCCAGTCAGACTCCTTTGAACAGGCAGTTTTCAACGTGCAAATAAAGCAAAACCCCGCCCAAGGGCGGGGTTTGAGAAGGCTTTGGCGTCACCGACGCAGAACCCGACACTACCACAGCCGGGCAAATACTCAAGCCCCTGCGCTCAGTGTGCCTTAGCCTGCTCGCGCAAGACCTGGGCCTCGCGGCAGATCTGCCGGCGCCGTTCGTCATCGGCCGAGCGCCATTCGCGAATGTGCTCGACATGCCGATGGCAACCGGTGCACACCCGTTGTTCGTCCAGCCGGCATACGCTGATGCACGGTGACGGCACTGCAGGGCTGACATTGCTGTAAAGCGGCTTGGGCGGCCGGACCTGGGCGCTACTCATGTCAGATTTCGTCGAAGTCCAGCTTCTCGCCGGCCCGCTCCCAGACGATACGCTCGAGCATTTCCCCCAGCAACTCTTCGCTCTTTTCGCACACCCACTTGCCGCTGTCTTCGTCGTAATCGAAGTGGAAACCACCGGAGCGGTCGGCAAGCCACAGCTGGCGCAGTGGCTCCTGACGGCTGAAGATCAGCTGGGCGCCGCCCTCGAACTTGACGGTCAGGACACCGGCGGAGTTCTCCATGTCCAGGTCCAGGCCGCTCTCGTCGAACAGATCTTCCAGGGCCTGTTGGGTCGCGTCGACCAGATCATGGAAACGCGCTTCACTCAAACTCATTGCAGGAACCTCGAAATTGGCTGCGTTACAGGCAAGCCGGGCAAGATACGGGCGCTTGCCGCCGAATGCAAAGGTTTAGCCGTTGCCTTCACCGGCCTCTTCGCGGGCAAGCCCGCTCCTACAGGGGGCTGCGCAGAGGCTAAGCATAGCCCGCCCGGCGGACCGGTCCTTGCATAGGCAAGCCGCCGGTCGCTCGGTATACTCGGGCGCAATACTGCATTTTTCTAAGGATTTCACCCATGAAGCGCCTGATTTCCTCCTTCGCGGCGCTGGTCGCTGTTGCCTGCCTCGTTTCGGCCTGTGGCCAGAAAGGCCCGCTGTATCTGCCTGAAGATGGCGATAACGGCAAAGCGCACAAGTCGCACCAGCACCAGCCAAAAGCCGAGCCGGCCCCGGAACAAGAACAGCAGCCCGAGCTGCAATCCGAGCCCGAGCAATCGCCAGCGCAGTAAGGAAACCAGATGAACGCTTTCAACTACCGCGACGGTGAACTGTTCGCGGAAGGCGTGGCCCTGTCGGCCATTGCTGAACGTTATGGCACCCCAACCTACGTGTATTCGCGCGCCCACATCGAGGCCCAGTACCGGAGCTACGCAGATGCCCTGCAAGGCACCGAGCACCTGGTGTGCTTCGCGGTCAAGGCCAACTCCAACCTTGGCGTGCTGAACGTGCTGGCGCGCCTGGGCGCAGGCTTCGACATTGTTTCCGGTGGTGAACTGGAGCGTGTGCTGGCCGCTGGCGGGCGTGCCGACCGCGTGGTGTTCTCCGGCGTCGGCAAAACACGTGAAGACATGCGCCGCGCCCTGGAAGTTGGCGTGCACTGCTTCAACGTCGAATCCACCGACGAGCTGGAGCGCCTGCAAGTGGTAGCCGCCGAAATGGGCAAGGTTGCCCCGGTTTCGCTGCGGGTCAACCCGGATGTCGATGCCGGTACTCACCCGTACATCTCCACCGGCCTTAAAGAAAACAAGTTCGGCATCGCCATTGCCGATGCCGAGGCCATCTACGTACGCGCCGCACAGCTACCGAACCTGGAAGTGGTTGGTGTCGACTGCCACATCGGCTCGCAGCTGACCACCGTCGAGCCATTCCTCGACGCCCTCGACCGCCTGCTGGTGCTGGTCGACCGCCTGGCCGAGTGCGGCATACACCTGCGCCACCTGGACCTGGGTGGCGGTGTCGGCGTGCGCTACCGCGACGAACAGCCACCACGGGTGGCCGACTACATCAAGGCCATCCGCGAGCGCGTGGGCGAGCGCGACCTGGCCCTGGTGTTCGAGCCAGGCCGCTACATCGTCGCCAACGCAGGCGTGCTGCTGACCCGCGTGGAATACCTCAAGCACACCGAACACAAGGACTTCGCCATCATCGATGCAGCGATGAACGACCTGATCCGCCCGGCCCTGTACCAGGCCTGGATGGGTGTCAGCGCGGTCAAGCCACGTGCAGGCGAAGGCCGTGCCTATGACCTGGTCGGCCCTATCTGCGAGACCGGCGACTTCCTCGGCAAGGACCGCGTCCTCAACCTGGCCGAAGGTGATCTGCTGGCCGTAGAGTCCGCGGGCGCCTATGGTTTTGTCATGAGTTCCAACTACAACACCCGCGGCCGTTGCGCTGAAATCCTGGTCGACGGCGACCAGGCGTTCGAAGTACGCCGCCGCGAGACCGTCGCCGAACTGTATGCTGGCGAAAGCCTGCTGCCGGAGTAAGCCCATGCTGCTGCGTTTTACCAAGATGCATGGGCTGGGCAACGACTTCATGGTCCTGGACCTGGTCAGCCAGCACGCGCACATCCAGCCCAAGCACGCCAAGCAATGGGGTGACCGCCATACCGGTGTCGGCTTCGACCAGTTGCTGATCGTCGAGGCGCCGAACAACCCGGAAGTGGACTTCCGCTACCGCATCTTCAACGCCGACGGCTCCGAGGTCGAGCAATGCGGCAACGGTGCTCGCTGCTTTGCCCGCTTCGTGCTGGACAAGCGCCTGACCGCGAAAAAGCGCATCCGCGTGGAAACCAAGAGCGGCATCATCGTGCTGGACGTGCAGAACGACGGCCAGGTGAGTGTCGACATGGGCCCACCCCGCTTCATCCCTGCCGAAATCCCCTTCGTTGCTGACGCGCAGGCGCTGAGCTACCCACTGGAGGTCGACGGCCAGCTGCATTCCATAGCCGCCGTGTCCATGGGTAACCCGCACGCCGTGCTGCGTGTCGACGACGTGCATACTGCACCCGTGCACGAGCTGGGCCCGAAGATCGAAAACCACCCACGCTTCCCACAGCGGGTGAATGCCGGCTTCATTCAAGTCATCGACCGCCACCGCGCCAACCTGCGCGTGTGGGAACGCGGCGCCGGCGAAACCCAGGCTTGCGGCACCGGCGCCTGCGCCGCGGCCGTGGCGGCGATCAGCCAGGGCTGGATGGACTCCCCGGTGTCCCTCGACCTGCCCGGTGGCCGCCTGCACATCGAATGGGCCGGCCCCGGCAAGCCCGTGATGATGACCGGCCCGGCCGTACGCGTCTACGAAGGACAGGTTCGTCTCTAAACGAGTAACCGCCATGACCGATCAGCCCAAGGTTGTACCCAAGCAGTCCGCCGAGCTCGATGCCGAAGCGGTGGTCGCCTACCTGCGCGCCCACCCTACCTTCTTCGCCGAGCACGACGAGCTGCTGATCGAACAGCACATCCCGCACCAGCGAGGTGACAGCGTGTCGCTGGTGGAACGCCAGCTCAAGCTGCTGCGTGACCGCAACATCGAAATGCGCCATCGCCTGTCGCAACTGATGGACGTGGCCCGCGACAATGACCGGCTGTTCGACAAGACCCGCCGGCTGATCCTTGACCTGCTCGATGCCGGCAGCCTGGAAGAAGTGGTAATGGCGGTCGAAGACAGCCTGCGCCAGGAATTCCAGGTGCCCTTCGTCAGCCTGATCCTGTTCGGCGACAACGTCGCGCCGGTGGGGCGCTGGGTCAGCAATGCCGAGGCGCAGCAAGCCATCGGTGCCCTGCTGGGCGGTGGCAAGACAGTCAGTGGCAACCTGCGCGAGCACGAGCTGGCTTTCCTGTTCGGTGAAGAACAGCGCCAGGAAGTGGGCTCCAGCGCCGTGGCAGCTCTTGAGTACCAAGGGCTGCACGGGGTGCTGGCCATCGGTAGCCGCGACCCGCAACACTACAAGAGCAGCGTCGGCACCCTTTTCCTCGGCTATATCGCCGAGGTGCTCGGCCGCGTTGTGCCACGCGTTACCCAGACCCTGCGCTCGGTACGCTGATGAAACGCCAGCTGGAGGCTTATTGCGCACACCTGCGCAACGAGCGCCAAGTGTCGGAGCACACCTCGCTGGGCTACCGTCGCGACCTGGAAAAAGTCATCGCCTACTGCGAAGAGCACGGCATTGCCGACTGGCAGGCGCTGCAAATTCAGCAACTGCGCCAGTTGGTCGCTCGCTTGCACCACCATGGCCAGTCCCCGCGCAGCCTGGCACGCCTGTTGTCGGCAGTGCGCGGCCTGTACCGCTACCTCAACCGCGAAGGCCTGTGCCAGCACGACCCGGCCACCGGCCTGAGCGCGCCCAAAGGCGAGCGTCGGCTGCCCAAGGTACTGGATACCGACCGCGCACTGCAGCTGCTCGATGGCGGCGTGGACGACGACTTCATCGCCCGGCGTGACCAGGCGATCCTCGAACTGTTCTATTCCTCGGGCCTGCGCCTGTCCGAGCTGACCAACCTCGATCTTGATCACCTCGACCTCGCCGCCGGCCTGGTGCAGGTACTGGGCAAGGGTGGAAAAGCCCGCGTACTGCCGGTGGGTCGCAAGGCTCGCGAGGCGTTGCAGGCCTGGTACCGTTTGCGCGGCATCGGCAACCCACGCGACCGTGCAGTGTTCATTACCCGCCAGGGCAATCGCATCAGCCCCCGGGCCGTTCGGCTGCGGGTAAAGGCCGCCGGTGAGCGTGAGCTGGGCCAACACCTGCACCCGCACATGCTTCGCCATTCCTTCGCCAGCCATGTGCTGGAATCATCCCAGGACCTGCGCGCGGTGCAGGAGATGCTCGGCCATGCCGACATCAGCACGACGCAAATCTACACCCACCTGGACTTCCAGCACCTGGCCGCGGTGTACGACAGCGCCCACCCTCGGGCCAAACGCAGCAAAGGCACAGACTCATGAGCATCAAGCTGATCACCTTCGACCTCGACGACACCCTGTGGGACACCGCGCCGGTGATTGCCACCGCGGAAGTCGTGCTGCGCGACTGGCTCGAGGCCAACGCACCAACCCTCGGCAGCATACCGGTGGAGCACCTGTTCGCCATCCGCGAGCGCCTGGTGCAAGCAGAGCCCGGCCTCAAGCACCGCATCAGCGCCCTGCGCAGGCGCGTGCTGTTCCATGCCCTGGAAGAGGTCGGCTACAGCGAGCAGCACGCGCAAGCGCTGGCCAACGAGGGCTTCGAAGTGTTCCTGCATGCCCGCCACCAGGTGGAGATCTTCCCAGAGGTGCAGCCGGTGCTTGAGATCTTGCGCCATCAATACATCCTGGGCGTGGTCACCAACGGCAATGCCGACGTCAGCCGGCTGGGGCTGGCCGATTATTTCCGCTTTGCCCTGTGCGCCGAGGACCTGGGCATTGGCAAGCCAGACCCGGCGCCGTTCCTCGAAGCGCTACGCCGTGGCGAGGTGGATGCGGGTGCGGCGGTGCACATCGGCGATCACCCTGGCGATGACATTGCCGGTGCCCAGCGCGCCGGTTTGCGCGCGGTGTGGTTCAACCCGCAGGGCAAGACCTGGGCTGGCGAACAGGCGCCGGATGCCGAGATCCAGCGCCTGTCGCAACTACCTGACGTGCTTGCGCGCTGGCGCTGACGGGGCCGCTTTGCGGCCCATTCGCGGGCACGCCCGCTCCCACAGGGACCGCGCAGGTCCTGAACCCTGTGGTGTACCTGTGGGAGCGGGCATGCCCGCGAAGAGGCCGGAACAGGCAACACAAAACCCACAGGCATAAAAAAGCCCGCAGCGACGGCGGGCTTTTTTGCGATCAGCCACTCAGATAGGGCGGCTGCCGTACTTGTTGTCTGGCTTCTTGGGCGGGTCGGCGACCACGTTGGCCTCGACTTCCTGCACCTTGCCGCCGCGAGAAAGGAATTCTTCCATCGCCTTGGCCAGTGCATCACGCTCTTTCTGCTTGGCTTCCATGCTCGGCATCTCGTCTACCGAGACTGCTGCCTTGGATTTGCCCTTGGCAACGGGTGCCGGGCTGCTGTCATCATCGCCAGCGTCTTCCACGCCATCATCAGCCGCCGCCTCGAGGCCCTCATCACCCTCGTCTTCGTCGCCTACTTCGAGGTCATCATTTTCCAGATCGTCGTCGCTCATGTTCTACCTCATGACTTGCGAAAAGCAGGTTGGTTATAGACCAGTGCAGCCGTAGACCGGCAGCCACCAGTGAAAATTCAACTGGCCGTGGGTTAGGCCACTGCCCTTGGGTCGGCACTCCTGATGGGAGGCGGTACCCAGCAGGCCCTGCTCCTGGCAGGACCTGACAAATCCATTAGCCCCTGCTGGCCACACGCTATTGGCAAGCCTAGCAAAGGCTGGCGAAGTGTGTGGACTACTCGTCAAACACCCTTCGGCGCGCATTCTAGCGCGCCCGTGGAAAAAGCAAAGCACCATAAACGCCCTGCGACTTGTAAGTTTTTTACCTACGTCACGAACGTGTCGAATAAACCGTTTGCCGTGCGGGAAATGCTGAAAAACTGGCAAAAAAATGCCCGGCAAGCCGGGCAAGTTTTTACCGCGTCGCAGTTACAGGTTGTAGCCGCGTTCGTTGTGCTGAGCCAGGTCGAGGCCGACCGACTCTTCTTCTTCGTTGACCCGCAGGCCCATCACCACATCCAGCACCTTGAGGATCACGTAGGTGACGATGGCGGTGTAGACCACGGTGAAAATCACACCTTTGGCCTGGATCCAGACTTGCATGCCGATGTCGGTGACAGTACCGAAGCCGCCCAGCGCCGGGGCCGCGAACACACCCGTGAGGATGGCTCCGATGATGCCGCCAACACCGTGCACGCCGAAGGCGTCCAGCGAATCGTCATAGCCGAGTTTGCGCTTGAGCGTGGTGGCGCAGAAGTAGCAGACCACACCCGAAACCAGGCCGATAATCAGCGCGCCAATCGGCCCGACGGTGCCCGCAGCCGGGGTGATGGCGACCAGGCCAGCCACCACGCCCGAGGCGATGCCCAGCGCACTTGGCTTACCGTGACCGATCCACTCGGCGAACATCCAGCCCAGTGCGGCGGCGGCGGTAGCGATCTGAGTGACCAGCATGGCCATCCCGGCAGTGCCGTTGGCAGCAGCAGCAGAGCCTGCGTTGAAGCCGAACCAGCCGATCCACAGCATCGCCGCGCCCATCAGGGTATAGCCGAGGTTGTGCGGGGCCATCGGGGTGGTCGGGTAGCCTTTGCGCTTGCCCAGTACCAGGCAGCAGACCAGGCCTGCGATACCGGCGTTGATGTGCACCACGGTGCCGCCAGCGAAGTCCAGTACGCCCCAGTCCCACATCAGGGCACCGTCACCGCTCCACACCATGTGTGCGATCGGCGCATACACCAGGGTGAACCAGATGCCCATGAATACCAGCATCGCCGAGAACTTCATGCGTTCGGCAAAGGCGCCGACGATCAGCGCCGGGGTGATGATGGCGAAAGTCATCTGGAAGGTGATGAACACCGCTTCAGGGAACAGCGCGGTGGCCGAGGTCAGGCTGTCAGGCGTGACACCGCTGAGGAAGGCCTTGGAGAAGCCGCCAACGAAAGAGTTGAAGTTGAGCACGCCCTTTTCCATACCGGCGGTATCGAAGGCCATGCTGTAGCCGTAGACGACCCAGAGAATGCTCATCAGGCCGGTAATTGCAAAGCACTGCATCATCACCGACAGCACGTTCTTGGAACGCACCATGCCGCCATAGAACAGGGCCAGGCCCGGAATGGTCATGAACAGCACCAGCGCCGTTGCGGTCAGCATCCAGGCGGTGTCGCCGGAGTTCAGCGCTGGGGCAGCTTCCTCTGCCAGGGCAAGCCCGGGCATTACGAGGGACAATAGGGCTCCTAGCCCTGCGATCTTACGCAGAGTCATGTTGTTTTCTCCTGGGGCGTTGGGTTTGGTGAGGCTTTGTTGCTGCTTAGATCGCGTCGGTATCGGTTTCGCCGGTACGGATGCGGATCGCCTGCTCCAGATTCACCACGAAAATCTTGCCGTCACCGATCTTGCCGGTGTTGGCTGCCTTGGTGATGGCTTCGATTACCCGATCAAGGTCCTTGTCATCGATGGCGACATCGATCTTCACCTTGGGCAGGAAATCAACCACATATTCAGCACCGCGATACAGCTCGGTGTGGCCCTTCTGCCGACCGAAACCTTTGACTTCGGTGACGGTGATGCCCTGCACGCCGATTTCCGACAGCGACTCGCGTACGTCGTCCAGCTTGAACGGCTTGATGATGGCTGTGACTAGCTTCATGAAACTCTCTCCCGATTTGGTGGACTTGCCCCAGGAAAACAAACCCGTCTCAAGTCTAAGCGCAGCGGTTGGCTTTGTAACGCGTCGTCGGCACCCGGCTCCGCGTGCGCACTGCCTGGTCACAAGGAACTGCTTCAGTGCATGGCTCGTACAGGTCTTTGCAGAATCCTTGCCAGTTCCGACAAAGTGCCGAAAAACAGAGCGTTATGTGATTTGGTCGGGATTGGCCAGTCGCCAGCATGGGAAACATGCACAATTTCGGTGCGCAGCGGCGGGACACGTTGCGCGAAAAATGTGCAACGGATTAGAAACCGCAGATCATTCTTTTGTGGGAGCAACTGTCTTGCTCAATTTCTAAAAGTTGGCGCCATCCTGTGGGAGCGGGCTTGCCCGCGAACACGGGCGAAGCCCGTGCCATCCACCGCGGTGTCTTCTTCGCGGGTAAACCCGCTCCTGCGAAGGCCAATGTGCACTCAGGCGCCAGGTTTGTGCGTGCTACACTGGCGGCCATTTCTCCGTTTCAGTGGACAGCCCCATGCTCGCGCCCAAAGCCCTTCTCGATGCCCTGAGCGACCAGGCCTCGCGCCTGTTCAGCAGCGATGCCGCCCAGCCCCGTGCGGAACTGGAAAGCCAGTTCAAAGTGTTGATGCAAGGTGCCTTCAGCAAGCTGGATCTGGTCAGCCGTGACGAATTCGACAGCCAGATGGTCGTACTGGCGCGTACCCGCGCACGCCTTGAGGCCTTGGAAAAACAGGTAGCCGAGCTGGAAGCCCGGCTGAACCCACCCTCACAGGATGAGTGAATGCAACCCTCCAGCGCATACCCGGTACTGTTGTTTTCCTACGGCACCTTGCAGGATAAAGCCGTGCAACTGGCCAACTTTGGCCGTGAGCTGAACGGTCAGGCCGACCGCATGCCGGGCTACCGCCTGGATTGGGTCGAGATCACCGACCCAGGCGTACTGGCGACCAGCGGCAAGTCCCATCACCCCATCGTTTCCCCCAGCAGCCAGGCGAACGACAGCGTGGCCGGCATGGTCTTTCAGATCAGCGAAGACGAACTGGCTGCAGCGGACCGCTATGAAGTTGCCGACTACAAGCGCGTCGCCGTCACCCTTGCATCGGGCCTGACAGCCTGGGTTTATGTACGTGCCTGAGACGGTCCGATGCAGGCTGAACCCGCAACGACTCGGTGTGGGTAAAGGCCTGTTTCGGTGGTAGCTCACTTGCATGCAGTGTGCCGCGGAACAACGCCGCCCCGCACTGAGTAAACAGCGTCTTCACCCGATTGCGCGAATTGAGGATCTCGGCCTGGATATCACCAATGGCCGTATCCCGTGGCTGCAAGCTGGCCGCTCGCTTGACCCATTCGATGGCGGCAAAGCGGCTTTGCTTGCGGGTGCCGCGCCCCTGCATCCAGGCCAGCCCCAGTTCGGCGCAGGCACGCCCGGCAAGCCGCAGGTCCGGGTGCTCGACCAGGCTCAACAGGTAAGCAACCGCCTCGGTCCGCTCCTGCGTCTCACCAAACCGGCGTAACAAAATTCCCAGATGCAAACGCGCACGCGCGTTGATCTGCGCGTTGCCCAGCGCGTCGACAAGCAGGCGCCTGACCGCCAGCATGGCACTGCGCTCGTTCAAATCCTCATCGCCATCCATGCGCAGGCAGGCCAGATTGTACTTGGCCTGCCTGCTACCTGCCTCCACCGCACGCTGCAGCCAATACCCGGCTGCTTCATCATCCAGGTAATGCGCCGGGGTGTTGGCCAGGCCGCCGTGGTGCAGCTCGTACAAGGCCAAGGCAGCACCCGGCAGGTTCAGTTCGGCGCAGCGTTCATACAGGTAGCAGGCCACTTCATGCCGGTTGGCTGCCCACAGCAACCGTGCCACTTCAAGCACTTCGAACCCCGGTGCCTGGCCCGCACACTGGCGATTCACCGCCCGTTGCAACCATAGCCTTGCCTGCTCGGCCGAGCGTGGCAGCGCCCACAGCCCGAAACGGTGCCCGGCCGCGCGCAATGCACAGGCAGCAGCATGTGAACGGCCGTCACACAGGCGCTCAATGGCGCCGTGTAACAGTTGCTTCTCATCTGCCATGCCATCGCGCAGTATCAGCTCGGCCAAACAGCGAAAAGGCACGCCCATGGCGCGGATGGCGCCGAGATCGGCATTGCACGCCAAGCTCGCGGCAAAATCGCGCATAGCGCCAGCATGGTCGCCCAATGCCCTGCTGCGCAACGACCCCCGCCATGCCAGAACGACGGCACGCTCTCTGGGCCTTAACGGGCGCTCTAACCAGTCTTCGACCACCTGCTGCCAGTCGGCGACGGCCTGCAACGGGTCAGCCTGTGGCAGCATCAGGCGGCCTTCGACGGCCATCCAGCGCAGCGCATTACGCAAGCGCTCGTCCCAGGCTACGCACAACGGGCCATTGACCAACAGCTCGAACGCATCAAGGCTGCCGCCCCAATGGGGCAGCAGGTAAACAGCAAGGGCCTGGATCGCCTCGAAGCAACCGGGGCGAGCGATCAGCGCATGGCGCAGCCAAAAATAGCGAGGGTCTTCGTTTTCATGTTCGACCCGCCTGCCCAGGCAGAGCGGCAGCGCCTGAGGAAGCTCGGCCAAGGGCAACAACCCATGCTTCACCAGCAACGGCGCTGCAGCTTCCTGCACCTCTACATCGGCATGGGCACTGGGCCTGAAACGTGCGGGCTCCCCCTGAAACAGTTGCAGCAACCAACCAGGCTCATGGAACTGCGCACTGATGCGCAGCATGCCAATGGCCGCTGCCACGGGGTGAGCAGAGCGGTCCATTGCACGCAACAGGTGCGCGCTGGCGGATTCACAAATTTGCGCGACAGCCAGCAAGCGTGCAGCGTTGCGTTGGCCACCAACCTGCACCTGGCAGGCCCGGTGGAAGCAGTGCATACCCATTACCACTTGTGGGTGATATGCCCTGGGGCAGGCGTCAATCCAGGCTCTGAGCACTTGGCTCAGGGCCCTGTCACTCTGGTTTTCCTGGTCGAGCAGCATGTGCCCTTCAATGGCCGCCAGGTAGGCCGGGAACTCGCCGGTCGGGGCCTGACGCCACTGAGCCTCGAGCCTGTCGAAAAAGCGGTTGAGTTCAACGAATGCACTGGCCTGCACCAGTTCGCGAATTGCCTGGTGCGTGCAGGTGAGCGTTTGCACGGAGCAATACCTCAAGTCCATTTGAAAGAAGACGCAGTGCCATCCCATGGCAACTGCGGTTGCCCAACAACACTAAGTCATACCTGACGACTGCGCAAAGCCTATTGGATCCATTTTTGCCGAAGCCCATGAAAACGCAGGGAAAACCCCTGCCCTGAAAAACCACGACGCACACTTGTTGCGCCAGCCATGGCAGCACTGGCTATGCTTTGCCCAGCCGCAGGAAGCGGCATTTTCCAGCAACAACGGAGTGTTCATGTCCCTAGCCCTCGTCCACAGCCGCGCCCAGGTTGGCGTGCAGGCACCGGCGGTCAGCGTCGAAACCCACCTGGCCAACGGCCTGCCTCATCTCACCCTGGTCGGCCTGCCGGAAACCACGGTCAAGGAAAGCAAGGACCGGGTGCGCAGCGCCATCGTCAACTCCGGGCTGAAGTACCCACAGCGGCGCATTACCCAGAACCTCGCCCCCGCCGACCTGCCCAAGGATGGCGGCCGATATGACCTGGCCATCGCCCTGGGCATCCTCGCCGCCGACGGCCAGGTGCCGATTGCCACCCTGGCCGATATGGAATGCCTGGGCGAACTGGCGCTGTCGGGGAAATTGCGCCCGGTGCAGGGCGTGCTGCCTGCGGCACTGGCGGCACGCGAAGCAGGCCGGGCGCTGGTGGTACCACGGGAAAATGCCGAGGAAGCCAGCCTGGCCGGCGGGTTGGTGGTGTATGCGGTGGGCCACCTGCTGGAGTTGGTCGCCCACCTGAACGGCCAGGTGCCGCTGCCGCCCTACGCTGCCAACGGCCTGATCCTGCAGCAACGCCCCTACCCGGACCTGAGCGAAGTGCAGGGCCAACTGGCAGCCAAGCGTGCCTTGCTGCTGGCTGCGGCCGGTGCGCACAACCTGCTGTTCACCGGGCCGCCCGGCACCGGCAAGACCTTGCTCGCCAGCCGCCTGCCCGGGCTGCTGCCACCACTGGACGAGCACGAAGCGCTGGAGGTGGCGGCAATCCAGTCGGTCAGCGGGAAAGCGCCGCTGAACAGCTGGCCACAGCGACCCTTTCGCCACCCCCATCACTCTGCGTCCGGCCCGGCGCTGGTCGGTGGCGGTAGCCGACCGCAACCAGGTGAAATCACGCTCGCCCATCACGGCGTGTTGTTTCTCGACGAACTTCCGGAGTTTGAGCGGCGCGTACTGGAAGTGCTTCGCGAGCCACTGGAGTCAGGTGAAATCGTGATTGCCCGTGCCCGCGACAAGGTGCGTTTCCCCGCGCGCTTCCAGCTGGTGGCGGCGATGAACCCCTGCCCTTGCGGCTACCTGGGCGACCCCACTGGCCGCTGCCGCTGCAGCACCGAGCAGATCGCGCGCTATCGCAACAAACTTTCCGGGCCACTGCTGGACCGCATCGACCTGCACCTGACCGTGGCTCGCGAAAACACTACGCTGAACAACCAGCCCTGCGGTGAAACCAGTGCCGATGTCGCCGTCAGGGTAGCTGAAGCGCGGGAGCTGCAGCACAGGCGACAAGGGTGTGCGAATGCATTTCTAGACCTTGAAGGTTTAAGGCATCACTGTGGGTTGGTAGCGGCGGACCAAGTCTGGCTGGAAGGGGCCTGCGAGCGGCTGACCTTGTCGCTACGGGCGGCGCACCGATTGTTGAAGGTGGCGCGGACGTTGGCGGACCTGGAGGGATGCGAGACGATTGGCCGGGCGCACCTGGCCGAGGCCCTGCAGTACCGGCCGGGGAGCAGTTAGATTGCCAGGGCTGGATGCCCTGTAGGAGCGGGTTCACCCGCGAAGAGGCCGGCACAGCCATACCTCACTGACAGCCAGCCAAAGCCTCTTCAACCACCCTCAGCAGCACCTCTTCAGAAAACGGCTTGCCCAGGCAGGCCAGTGCCCCAAGGCCCATCGCTGCCCGTACCGAGCCATCGTCCCAATGTGCCGACATGCAGATCACCGGCAAGCGCCACCCCCGCTGTGCCAGCTCACGCTGTACCTCCAGCCCGCTCATCCCCGGCATCCTCAGGTCCAGCAGCACACAGCCTGCCTCGCCCGCCAATGGCGAGGCCAGAAATGCGTCCCCGGCGGAAAACGACAAGGTCTCGAACCCCGCCGAGCGCAGCAGGTTGGCCAGGCTTTTGCGCACCGAGGCATCGTCGTCGACGATGCACACCCCTCTGCTCATGCGCCGCCCAGGCTCGCAGACCGCGCTCCGAGGAGGTTGTGCATGGCCGCAAGCTCCAGCAGCGAGCGGGACTGCATTTTGTTCATGATGTTCTTCTTGTGCACCTTGGTCGTCACCTCGCTGGTGCCGATCTGCCTGGCGATCTGCTTGTGCGACAAGCCGCCGACCACCAGCGAGAAGACCTGGCGCTCACGGTGAGTCAGGCGCTGGTACTTTTCCTCGACCTGCCGCGCATGGAGCCACTTGCGGCCTTCGGCCACGGCACGGGCGCGCACTGTCTGCAACAGGGTCAGCAACTGGTCTTCATCGAATGGCTTGGTCAGAAACTCCACCGCCCCGGCGCGCATGGCCTGAACGGTCATCGGGATGGTGCCGAAGCCGGTCATGAACACGATCGGCCAGGGCAGCGCCAGCCGGCACAGCGCATCCTGTACCTCCAGGCCGCTTGTGCCAGGCAAGTGCATGTCCAGCAGCAGGCAGGCACAGGGGGTTTCCAGGCGGGCCTCGAACAGCGCCTCGGCGCTGGCAAACAAGTGATGCGGGATGTTCTGCGAACGCAACAGCCGGCCCAGAGCGGTGCGCACCGACGGGTCGTCATCCACCACCAGCACCGGCACGTTCACACGCTCATCGAGCGGCTCGACAGTCTCGGCCACGCTGCGCAGCAGCGACCTGCCCAGTGCCTGACCAGGCACCTCGAGGCTGATCTGCGCGGCCAGACGGTAGCCCCGGCGCGGCACGGTCTGGATCAGGCCGCGGTCGCCAAAGGCCTTGCGCAGCAAGGACACCTGGACCTGCAAGTTATTGTCCTCGACCACCGTGCCAGCCCACACCTGACTGAACAGCTCGTCCTTGCCGACCACGCGGCCCTTGGCCCTGATCAGCGTGGCCAGCACTTCGAAAGCACGCCCACCCAACAGGATCGGCTTGCCGTCGACAAAGACTTCGCGCCGCTCCAGCGACACCAGGGCATTGCCTATTCGGATCATGGCTTCCTCGCGCGGGCACGGGCGTTTTCGCTGCATGGGCAGCCTAAGCCAGCATACGCATTCAGACAATTATCCCGAGGGATAGGTTGGCCTGAGGACTATACAAAAGTCCGCCAGCCCTCAGGGGACGATAACGGACAACAGCGTGCCCGTTCCTGCCAAGCAGGCTGTAACCCGCATCCATGCTGGGCCCGCTGCGTATACTCGCGCCTCAGGATGTCGCTAGCGGGGGTGCTTTATGCTCGATGAACGCCTTGCCCACAGGCCCATCGATTACGACCAGTCAATCGACGAGGGCTGGCTGAACCGATGCGAGATCAGCGCACTGGGCAAGGAAGGTGAGCTCAGCTACTTCCGACTGCGTGACCCGGCCACACTCCAGGCCTGGATCGCCGTGCGCGCCCCGCTTGAGGCCCCTTCCGCCTGTCAGCGCCTGGAACGTGACTACCGCCTGCAACTGGACCCGCAGTGGGCGGTGATCCCCTCGGCGTTCGTGCGCTCGGCCGAAGGCCCATTGCTGGTGTACCCGGCCGGGCGCTCAGTCGCCGACCTGATCACTGAAGGCCCTGCGCCGCTGGAGCCGTTTCTCGACATCGCGGTTAACGCCGCCCTTGCGTTGGCGCAAGCGCATGAACGCAATGTGCTGCACGGTACACTGCAGCCGGAGCATGTGTGCCTGCACGCCCATCAGCAGGTGCGCCTGGGCTTCTTTCACGCCGACCCGGCAGAGCAGTTCAGCGAACAGGGATCCCCGCTCGGCAACTGGGCCTACCTGGCGCCGGAGCAGATTTGCCCGCACGGTAGCAGCTGCGACCGACGCAGTGACATCTATGCCCTGGGGGCGATCCTCTACCAGCTATTGGTAGGCGAGCTGCCGCTCGCCGGGCGCGACACCCAGCACTGGCGACAGCTGCATGCCGGCGCGCAGCCGCGGCCGGCCTGCGAAGTGCGCAGCAACGTACCGCCGCCCCTCAGCCTGATCCTGGCAAAGGCCTTGGCCAAAGAGCCGGACGCCCGCTACCAGAGCGCGCGCGCCCTTGCAGTGGATTTGGCTCACTGCCAGCGGCAGTGGGTCGCCCACAAAACCATGGCACCCTTCACCCCAGGCTGCGCCGACCCGGTAGCACCCGGCCACGCACGCCTGTATGGCCGCGGCGCCGAGCAAAAGGCTATCACCCTGCTGCTCAAGGCCTTGCATCGCGACAGCAAACCACAAGCCCTGGTCATCAACGGCGCTACTGGCATGGGCAAGTCGAGCCTGGTCGAAGCAGCGCTCAAGGCCAACGCTGAAGGTTACTGGGCCGTCGGCAAGTGCAACAGCCAGGCACAAGCCGTGCCCTACACGCCCTGGATCGAAGTGCTCGGAGCTCTGACTACCCAGTTGCTGGCCAAGAACAGTCAGGACCTCGACACCCTGCGCCGCGAGATCCTGCGCCGCATCAAAGGTCATGGCCGTCTGCTCGGCAAGCTGGCCCCGGACCTGCAACTGATTCTCGGCCCCCTGCCACAGTTACCCGCCAAGCCCACGCGCCTTGCGTTGCACAAGGAACTGCACGCGATCATTGAGTTCCTGCAGGTTTTCAGCCGGCCGGGCCAACCGCTGGTGCTGTTCTTCGACGACCTGCAATGGGCCGACGACGCCACCCGGCAACTGCTGGCCCAACTGCTGGCTGACGCACCGGCCAACCTGCTGCTGATTTTCACCCGGTGCAACGATACGCCCACCACCAGCGCACAGCTGGCCATACCCGCAGCGGTGCGCAGCACCACGCTGAACCTGCGGCCGCTGGCCGTTGGGGCGGTGGCCGAGCTGATTGGCGAGCGCTTCCATGTTGCCCCCGAAGACGCATTTCAACTGGCCGAACGGGTGCACGGCAAGACGGCGGGCAACCCGTTTTTCATCAACCAGATCCTCAGGGCCATGGTCGAGGACCAGCTGTTCATCTTCGACACCCAGGCCATGCGCTGGTCTTGGTGCCTGCAGGCCGTGGCCCGGCACTGCTATTCCGACAATGTCGCCGACCTGATGGTCCACCGCCTGGGGCGCCTGGCGGCACCGCAACGCGAGCTTTTGCGAGTCGTCAGCGCGGCGGGCAGCCACTGCGATGAGCGCCTGCTTCGGCAAGTGCTTGCCCAACCGCCAGGCGAACCGTTGAAAGCCTTGATTGGCGCTGGTTTCGTGCAACCGGGCCAGAACGGCTTGGGCTTCACTCATGACCGGGTGATGGAGGCTGCTTATGCACTCACGCCCGTACACGAGCGCGCCTCGCTGCATGCACGCATCGCCCTGGCCATGCGCCAGGCTTGGCCAGACCACATGCAGGAGGGGCTGTTCGAGCTCGCCAGCCAGCTGCAACGTGCCACCCCCCGCGGGTTTGCAGCGGATGATTGCGAAGCGTTCCTGCAGCTTTTACGAGATGCCGCATCACGCGCACGCGATGCCGGCGCCTTCGAACAGACCGCAGGCTACCTGCATACCGCCGAGCAGTTGTTGCACCACAGCGCCACACTGGAAAGCCGCGCCACGCATGGCTTTGCCATCGCCTGCATGGCGACGGAGTGCGACATGCAACTGTCACGAACGGTCGCGGCCGAGGCACGCCTCACTGAATGCCGACAGCGTGCCCGCTCGGTGTTGGACCAGGCACGAGCGTGCCGGCTGCAGGCATTGCTGTATACCTTGCGCGGTGACTATCAGGCAGCCATCGACAGCGCCCTGAGCGGCCTGGACTTGCTGGGTATAAGCCCGGTACGGGGCATCGACTGGCAAGAGGTCGAGGCCAGTCATGCCCATGTCCAGGCGCTGGTCGAACAGAAAGGACGGCATTGCCTGGAGTCGCTGCCGCGCACCGATTCGGAGGAGGTGATGGTTGCCATCAGCTTGTTGGCCACTCTTTCATCATCGTTCTTCGTGAAGGACGACATCTGCTTCCTGCACCTGGCCAAGCTCATGGAGATGTCGCTACTGCACGGTGTTGCGCCTGGCAGCACCTACGGCATGGCCTGGTACGGGGTGATGATTGCCGAGCGTTTTGGCGCTTACCATGATGGCCATGCCTGTTGCCTGGCCGCGCTCAAGCTGATCGAACGGCACGGTTTCGACGCTGATCTGACCAGTGCGCTGCTGGCTCTGGACCAGGTCAGCGCCTGGACCTCACCCATGGAATTCGCCCGACGCACCGCGCTGGACGCGGTCGACTCGGCGCGCCTGAGCGGTGACCTGGCGATGAGCTGCTATGCCTGCAACCACCTGGTTTCAGACTCGCTGTTCATGGGCCGCTACCTGCCGGACGTGGTCGAGGAAGTGGCGCAAGGCCTGGCCACTGTGCGTCACCACGGCTACCGCGATATCGAGCTGATCCTGCAGGCCCAGCAAGCGTTCGTCGCCAACCTGAGCGGCCTACCCAGCCCAGCCCCGGCCGCACCCTCGAGGTCGGCCACCACGCGGTTCTTCCAACATCTGTTCGCCGCCATGTGCGCCTTTTACATGGGCAATATCCCGAAGGCCATGCGCGACCTGGCATTGGCTGGTGACAACAGCTGGGCGGCACCGGCGCACATCAACCTGGCCGACTATCACCTGTTCCGCGGCCTGGCCCTGGGCAGCCCCGAAGCCCACGGCAGCCTTGCCGACAAGCTGCGCGAGCTACAGGCCCTGCGCGAGCGCTTCAGCCGCTGGGCCGGCTTCAACCCGGCCACCTTCCGCAGCAAGCAGTTGCTGATCGAGGGCGTGATCGCCAAGCTCGATGGCGACGGCCTGGCCGCGATCCGCTGCTTCGACCAGGCGCAGATCGCCGCCACTGCTGCCGGTTTCATCCACGAGCAGGCACTGGCCCATGAACAGCTGGCCGAGGTGTGCATCCCCAACGGCCTGATCTCCGGCGCCAACCTGCACCTGCGTATCGCCCGCGACTGCTTCCATATCTGGGGCGCGACCGGCAAGGTGCACCAGCTAGAGACGTTGCATCCGTTTCTGCGCACCCAGCCGGTTCAGGAAACTTATCGTGCCACCCACCAGGCCAGGCTGGACCTCGAAGCCGGTATCGAAGCTGCGCGGGCGCTGTCCGAGGAAGTACTGCTCGAAGGCCTGATCGAAACCCTGATGGGCCATCTGACCCAGCACTCCGGTGCCGATCATGGCGTGTTGCTGATTGTAAGCGGGGCCGAATTCCAGATGGCTGCCCTGGCCCACATCGACGATGCCGGGTTGCACGTGAGCATGGACAACTGCCAGAAGTTCATGACCCAGGCGCCGCTGTCAGTCATCAACGCCACCATGCGCACCCGCAAACCGCTGGTGCTCAACGATGCCCTTGATGAGTGCCCAGAGGCCTTCCGCCAACAATTGCAGGCACGCAACGCCCGCTCGGTGTTGTGCCTGCCGCTGGTGATCCAGGGCGTGCTGATCGGCCTGGTGTACCTGGAAAGCCGCCTTGTGCCGAACCTGTTCGGCAGTCAGCGCCTGGCCATGCTGGAGATCCTCGCCTCGCAGGCGGCGGTATCGCTACAAACGGCCAAGTTCTACACGCGTCTGGCCGAGGAAAACCAGATCCGCGCACAGATGGAGGCTGAGTTGCGCCGCTCGCGTGCGGAACTGGCACGCAGTGCGCACTTGCAGGCGATGAATGAGCTGTCAGCATCCATCGCTCACGAGATCAGCCAGCCGCTACTGGGCATCGCTTCCAATGCCGCGGCCAGCCTGCGCTGGCTGAAGCGCGCCAACCCCGACCTGGAAGAAGCGATTGCCGGCCTGGAAGATATCCGCAACGACAGCGAACGGGCCGGCAACATCGTGCGGGCGCTGCGGTCCCTGGCCAAGCAGTCACCGATGCAACTCAAGGCGGTGAAGCTGGACGAATTGATCCGCGAGGTGGTGCGCCTGACCTCGGCCGACGCCGCCAGGGGCAAGGTGGATGTGCAGACGCTGTTACAAGCCGGGGTATGCGTGACAGCCGACCCGGTGCAGTTGCAGCAACTGGTGTTCAACCTGATTACCAATGCCTTGGAAGCATTGGCGGGGTATCGCAGTGACGGGGTGCTGAAGATTGGATCGGCGGTGGTCGAGGATGGGGTGGAAATCTGCGTGGACGACAACGGGCCGGGGATCGTGGCGGACGAGCGGGAGAGTATATTCGATGCGTTTCATACCACCAAGACCGGTGGCATGGGGATGGGCTTGGCGATCTGCAGTTCGGTGGCTCAGGCCCACGGCGGGCAGTTGCAGGCGCTGGTGTCGCAGTTGGGTGGATGCCGGATTCGCTTCTTTCTGCCTGTGAGTCACTCATAGCCTGTGCCGGCCTCTTC